>NZ_JBEXKU010000010.1:0-124358 GCF_040609575.1 Streptomyces sp. NPDC004647
TCCCCGCGCCGCTGCGCTTGTGTCTTTTCCCTTGCCGGGGGGGCGCCCCCCGGGGGTGCGCCCCCCCCCCGCCCGTGCGCGGAGACCTCCAGGCCGCCCTCGGGACATGACGGGCAGTGGGGGCGGGCATGCGGCATCGTTGCCGGTGAGGATCGACAAGGCAGGAGAGGAGGAGCGGAGCAACGTGGTCGCGGACCCGAAGCGGAGCGGCAGCAATCCGGAGGAGGAGCACCTCGAGGACCGTAAGCCGCAGTCGGACGAGGCGCACAGCGCCTTTACTCCGCCAGAGGGGGTGCCGCTGCCGGCGCCGCCGGAGGAGGAGCACCCGACATCGGAGTTCGCCGTGCCCAGCGGTTTCGCTCCGGAGGCGGCTGCCGAGTCGGCCCAGCTGGAGGGGTCGGCCTTCAACCGGCCGAAGGGGCGGACGACGCAGACCAGGCAGCCGTCCGGCTACCCGGCCTTCACGCCGCCGCACGGTATCCCGGTGATCCGGCTGACCAAGGAAACTCCCTGGCAGGACCGGATGCGCACGATGCTGCGTATGCCGATCGCCGACCGGCCGGTGCCGGAGCGGGCGGAGAAGCACGAGGACGAGACCGGTCCGGCCGTCCCCCGCGTCCTCGACCTGACGCTTCGTATCGGCGAGCTGCTGCTCGCGGGCGGCGAGGGCGCGGAGGACGTCGAGGCGGCGATGTTCGGGGTCGCCCATGCGTACGGCCTGGACCGCTGCGAGCCGACCGTCACCTTCACCCTGCTGTCGGTCACCTACCAGCCGTCGCTGGTCGACGACCCGGTGACGGCCAGCCGGACCGTGCGGCGGCGCGTCACCGACTACAACCGGCTGTCGGCCGTCTTCCGGTTGGTCGACGACATCTGCGCGGAGGACGTCGAGGTCACGCTCGAGGAGGCGTACCGGCGGCTGGCGGAGATCCGACGGAACCGGCACCCCTACCCGGGATGGGCGCTGACGCTGGCCTCCGGCGCTCTGGCGGGCGCGGCGAGCACGCTGGTGGGTGGCACCTGGCTGGTCTTCATCGCGGCAGCCGTGGGTGCGATGCTCGGCGACCGGCTGGCGTGGCTGGCTTCGGGGCGCGGGCTGCCGGAGTTCTACCAGTTCGTGGCGGCGGCGATGCCGCCGGCGGCAATGGGCGTGGCGCTGAGCCTCGTGCACGCGAACGTACAGGCTTCCGCTGTGATCACCGGTGGACTGTTCGCGCTGATCCCGGGGCGAGCGCTGGTCGCGGCGGTACAGGATGGCCTGACGGGTTACTACATCACCGCCGCCGCACGGCTGTTGGAGGTCTGCTACCTCATCGTCGGGATCATCTGCGGCGTGCTGGTCGTGCTGTACGGCGGCGTGCAGCTGAACGCGACACTGAACCCGGAGGAGGCGCTGGGCGGCGACTCGCGGCCGGTGACGCAGATCTGCGTCGCGATGCTGCTGGCACTCGCCTTCGCTGTGCTGCTCCAGCAGGAACGTCACACCGTGCTGGTGGCCACCCTGAACGGCGGAGTGGCGTGGGTCGTCTTCGGCGCGCTGCACGACACGGGCGGATTGGATCCGGTGGCCGCGACGGCCGTGGCCGCGGGGCTGGTCGGCCTCTTCGGACAGCTGCTGTCGCGCTACCGGTACGCGTCGGCGCTGCCGTACGTCACGGCGGCCATCGGTCCGCTGCTGCCGGGTAGTGCGACGTACTTCGGGCTGCTGGGGCTGGCGCAGGGAAGCCTGGAGACGGGCATCGGATCGCTGACACAGGCAGCCGCCCTGGCACTCGCCATCGCCATCGGGGTGAACCTGGGTGGTGAGATCGCCCGGCTCGCCATCAAGGTCCCGGGCGCGGCCGAGGCCTCAGCCCGCCGCGCGGCGAAGCGCACCCGCGGTTTCTGAGGGCCACGGTTGCCCACTGGGGGGCGGTGGCTGGGATGGGGTCTGGCCCCGGCCTGGCCGGGTCGGGTCGGGCCGGGCCGGTCGGTCGGGCCGGGCCGGGCCGGTCGGTCGGGCCGGGCCGGGCCGGTCGGTCGGGTGGGCCGGGCCGGTCGGTCGGGTGGGCCGGGCCGGTCGGTCGGGTGGGCTGGGTCGGGCCGGTCGGTCGGGTGGGCTGGGTCGGGCCGGTCGGGCCAGTCGGGTCGGGCCGGGCCGGTCGGGTCAGTGGCAGGTCCGGTCGCGGGCAGGTCCGGTCGAGCGCGGTTTCCCGTTTCGTGCGGCCGCTCTGAGGATTCCTGCGGCTGAGGCCTGAGGTGAGGTGCCTGCCCAGGGGTTCGGGAAAGGCCCGGCCGCTGTACTGCGGAACGCCGGGCGGGAAGTGACCTCCCCGCCCGGGCCGCGTCAGCGTCGGGCGTGGCGGCCGCGCTGGCCCGGGGCCTGGGGGTCCGTCGGCTCGGGGGCCGCCAGGCGCTCCTTCTTCGACTTGCCACGGGCGCGGAGATATTCGATCACGATCGGGACGACCGAGAGCAGCACGATGGCGACCAGGATCGCCTCGATGTGCTTGTTCACGAAGTCGATCCGGCCGAGGAAGTAGCCGAGCAGGGTCACCCCTGCGCCCCAGAGCATCCCGCCGATGACGTTGAAGGTGATGAACGAGCGGTAGTTCATCCGGCTGACGCCCGCGATGATCGGCGTGAAGGTCCGCACGATCGGCACGAAGCGGGCCAGGACCAGCGACTTCGGCCCGTACTTCTCGAAGAATTCGTGGGCCTTCTCGACGTTCTCCTGCTTGAAGAGCTTGGAGTCCGGCCGGCGGAAGAGCGAAGGACCGACCTTGCGTCCGAAGAGATAGCCGACCTGGTCACCGATGACCGCCGCGAGGACGACGAGCACACAGACCAGCCACAGCGGGTAGTGCAGGTATTTGTCGGTCGCGACAAGCAGGCCGGTGGTGAAGAGCAGCGAGTCACCTGGCAGGAAGAAGCCGATGAGCAGGCCGGACTCGGCGAAGACGATCGCCAGGATGCCGATCAGCCCGAACGTCTGGATCAGATAGTCCGGGTCCAGCCAGCTGGGGCCGAGCGCGAGGGTGGTCACGGTTGACAGGCTCCTGGATCAAGGGCGCAGGCTCAAACGGTGCCCGGGCGCAGGTACGGCTGGATATGGCGCAGTCCAAAGCTATCAACGCCCACGGAGGGCGTCGGGTTCCAGTCCGCCCCACGGCACCGGGCGGGAGCCGTCGCCGGATCCTGCTGGCCGGCCGGCGCCTTCGGCCGGACGGCTCAACGCGGATATCCCCGGATGCGTCCCTTCCGGCGACAAGTGATCCTTTTCGGCAGGAGGTGGATGCGATGGGCATCGAGGAGTTCGGCGGCGGACAAGGCCCCCAGTCCGACGTCCTGGTGGTGACGACCAACGACGTACCCGGTTACCACGTTCAGCAGGTCATCGGCGAGGTCTTCGGTCTGACGGTGCGCTCGCGACACCTCGGCAGCCAGATCGGCGCGGGCCTGAAGTCGATGATCGGCGGCGAGCTGAGAGGGCTGACCAAGACGCTGGTCGAGACCCGGAACCAGGCCATGGAGCGGCTGGTCGAACAGGCCCGCGCGCGCGGCGGGAACGCGGTGCTGATGATGCGCTTCGATGTGACGGAAGCAGCGGACGTGGGCACCGAGGTGTGCGCGTACGGCACCGCGGTGGTGCTGGCTCCGCAGTCCTGACGCATTGCCGCCCTGACGTATGACGCGGGGCCCGGCGCGCGCTGCCGGGCCCCGCGCGGTCAGACCTTGCGGACGGCGTTGGCCAGAATCGCCTCGCGGACGAACTCGGCGAGACCGGGCCTGATCTGCTCGAAGACTGCGGTGAAGTTCGGGTCCGCGACATACATCTCGCCCAGCCCGGTGTGGATCTCGTAGGTGCAGTCGTAGAAGTTCCGGCTGATCTGCAGCCGGTGCTCCTCCGCGAGATCCATCGCCTCCGGAGAATCCGGTGTCGCGCCGGCCTTCATGAGGGCGGCGAACGCGCCGCTGTTCTCGGCGCTCTCCGCCTTGATCCGAAGCCAGTCCTCCTTGGTGTATGTGGCGGTCCTGCGCCGGGACTCCCGATAGGCGTCGGAGCCGCCCCAGCGCCGCTCGGCCTCCTCCGTGTACTGCTCCGGGTCGTGGTCACCGAAGACTTCGAACTTCTCCTCGGGTGTCAGATTGATGCCCATCTTCCGTGCCTCCATGGCGTGTTCGACGGCTGCGGCCATCTCCTGCAGCTTGGCGATCCCGGCGGACAGCAGCTCGTGCCGGCGCCGCAGGTGTTCCTGCGGGTCCGCGTCCGGGTCGTCGAGCAGGGCCGTGACCTCGTCGAGAGGAAAGCCGAGTTCCCGGTAGAACAGGATCCGTTGCAGCCGGTCGAGGTCGGCGTCGTCATAGCGCCGATGGCCCGCGTGGCTGCGGGTGCTCGGGGAGAGCAGCCCGATCTCGTCGTAGTGGTGCAGGGTCCGCACCGTGCACCCGGCGAAGCCGGCGACCTGTCCGACGGAATAGCTCATGACCTCCGCTCCCTTGTCCGGCTCGTCCGGCGTGTGTGCTCAGCCTGAGCCCTCACGCCACGTGAGGTGCAACCCCCGAGTTTCTGGACTGTTTTGCCCTATTAGTACGCCTATGGTGTGGCGGTGGTTCAGGAAGCCTCCTCCCAGCCCCTCATCACCGGCCCACGATCGCTGCTACCGCTGATCCTTCCGGCGCTCGCGGTCGGGGCGGGGTCGGCCCTGCTGCTGCTCGGAGTGACCGCCGTCTCCGAGGAGCTCAAGGATGTGCTCTGGACGACCCTGCCGGACACGCTGGGCATCGGCAGCTGGTCCTCGGGTTGGATGATCGCTGTTCTCACGGCAACCGGCCTGGCCGTGGGACTGGTGGTGTGGAAGGTGCCGGGCAACGCCGGACCGGACCCGGCCACCACAGGGCTGGTGGACCCGCCCGTGCCGGCCCGGGTGGCCCCCGGGCTGCTGCTCGCTTCTGCGCTGGCCCTCGCGGGCGGGGTCAGCCTGGGGCCCGAGAACCCCATCACCGCGGCGAACATCGCGCTCACCTACAGGCTGGGGCACAAGTTACGCCCGGCGGCCCCGGCTGTGCTGTGGGTGTCGCTGGCCGCCGCGGGCACCATCGGCGCACTGTTCGGCACCCCCGTCGCGGCCGCCCTCATCATCACCGAGAGCCTGGTGGGCCGCCCAGGGCCGGGCGAGGGCCGGCCTCCGCCGTCGCTGTGGGACCAGCTGTTCGGGCCCCTGATCGCCGCCGGGGCGGGCGGAATCACGACCGTGCTGGTCGCCAACCCGACGTTCGACATCGACCTGCCCGGTTTCTCCGGCTCCAGGTACCAGGACGTCCTGGCCGCCCTGGTGATCGCCTCCGTAGGCGCCGTCCTGGGCATGGCAGCGGTGTACGCGTTCCCGTATGTGCACCGGGCCTTCCGGTGGCTGCGGAACCCGGTGGCGACGCTGACGCTCGGCGGTCTGCTGCTGGGGCTGCTCGGCGCGCTGGGCGGGAATCTCACGCTGTTCAAGGGCCTGGACGAGGTGAAGGAGCTCGCCGCGGACGTCGACTCATGGTCGGCCGGTGACCTCGCGCTGATGACCGTGGTCAAGCTCGTCGCGCTGATGACCGCGTCCGCCTGTGGGTTCCGCGGCGGGCGGATCTTCCCCGCGGTGTTCGTGGGCGTGGCGCTGGGACTGTTCGCCCATGCGGTCGTACCGCAGGTGCACCCGACGCTCGGCGCGGTGTGCGGGGTGCTCGGCGTCCTGATGGCGCTGACCCGGCAGGGCTGGCTGAGCCTGTTCACAGCTGCCGTGCTGGCACCCGACGCCGAAGTGCTGCCGCTGCTGTGCCTGGCCTCGCTGCCCGCCTGGCTGCTCGTTACCGGCCGCCCGATGATGCAGCTTCACGAGGACAGCAGCCCGGTGCGGTGACAGAGGTCGCCATGCGCAGCAACCGGACAGGCCCGGCAGGCGGTATGCCCTTATCGTCGCGACCAGAAGGAGGGAACACCATGGGCTCCCGTCATCAAGGCGGGGCTCGCCGCCGCATGCTGAAAGGGCATCGCCGATGATGTCGCTGCACAAGGGACCGGGCCCCGCCGGATCCGAACGGACCGGGCTGTCGGTCAACCCCTTCTTCGGACCGGCCGATCCGGTCGGCGGGATGACCGCCGCCCCGCCCCGCCACCGGCTGCCGGCGGGCCCGATGAGGCCCGAGTCCGCGTATCAGCTCGTCCACGACGAGCTGATGCTCGACGGCAACTCCCGGCTCAACCTCGCGACCTTCGTCACCACCTGGATGGAGCCGCACGCCGGTGTGCTGATGGCCGAGTGCCGGGACAAGAACATGATCGACAAGGACGAGTATCCGCGCACCGCCGAACTGGAGCGGCGCTGCGTGGTGATCCTCGCCGATCTCTGGAACGCCCCCGACCCGAGCGGAGCCGTGGGCTGCTCCACCACGGGGTCGAGCGAGGCGTGCATGCTCGCCGGCCTGGCTCTCAAGCGCCGCTGGGCCAAACGCAACGCCGACCGCTATCCCGGGAGCGCGAGGCCCAATCTGGTGATGGGCGTGAACGTCCAGGTCTGCTGGGACAAATTCTGCAACTTCTGGGAGGTCGAGGCCCGTCAGGTCCCCATGGAGGGCGACCGGTTCCATCTCGACCCGCAGGCCGCGGCGGATCTCTGCGACGAGAACACCATCGGCGTGGTGACCATTCTCGGCTCGACCTTCGACGGGTCCTATGAACCGGTGGCCGAAGTCTGCAAGTCGCTGGACGCGCTCCAGGAGCGAACCGGGCTCGATGTGCCGGTCCATGTCGACGGTGCCTCGGGTGCGATGATCGCCCCCTTCCTGGACGAGAGCGTGGTCTGGGACTTCCGGCTGCCGCGCGTCGCCTCGATCAACACCTCCGGCCACAAGTACGGGCTGGTGTATCCGGGAGTGGGCTGGGCGCTCTGGCGGACCTCCGATGCCCTCCCCGAAGAGCTGGTCTTCCGGGTCAACTACCTGGGCGGCGACATGCCCACCTTCGCGCTCAACTTCTCCCGACCGGGAGCCCAGGTCGCCGCGCAGTACTACACGTTTCTGCGGCTGGGCCGGGACGGTTTCCGCGCCGTCCAGCAGACGGCCCGGGACGTGGCTCGCTCCCTGGCCGAACGGGTCGAGGCCCTCGGCGACTTCCACCTGCTGTCGCACGGAGACGAACTCCCGGTCTTCGCCTTCACCACTGCCCAGGACATCGTGAACTACGACGTCTTCGACGTGTCCCGGCGGCTGCGTGAGCGCGGCTGGCTGGTGCCCGCCTACGCCTTTCCCCCCAACAGGGAGGACCTGGACGTCCTCCGCGTGGTGTGCCGCAACGGCTTCACCGCGGACCTCGCCGAACTGTTCATCGAGGACCTGCGTCAGTTGCTGCCCGAACTGCGCGGCCAGGCCGAGCCGCTGAACCGCCCCGCATCCGTCGACACCGCGTTCCATCACTGACCCCTCCGTCCACGCCCCCCGTGAGCGCCCTGCCTTCATTTACACCGCAGGCCCCGGCGAGGTTCCCGCTCGTACGCCGAGACTCGTCATCGCGCCCTCGGCCGCGAACCTCAGCCGCGAACCTCGGCCCCGACCCATCGCTGCGGACCCATCGCTGCGACCCAGGGCTGCGACCCGGGCCAGGACGCCGTGGCCCAGCGCGCCCAGGTCCGGCGCAGCCCGGCGCAAGCACGCTCAGCGGCTGAGCCCGCGGAACCGGTGGACTGCCAGCGGGAAGAAGACCGCGATCAGCACCACGGGCCAGACCACCGCCATCAGCACCGAGTGCTGCGCGACCCATGAGTCCCCGCCCCAGCCCGGGTTGGCGAAGAGCTCCCGGACCGCGGCTGCCGTAGCCGACATCGGGTTCCACTCGGCGATCGCCCCCAGCCAGCCCGGCATGTCCTCCGGCGAGGAGAAGGTGTTGGACAGGAAGGCCACCGGCCAGACGAGGATCTGCACGGCCTGTACGAGTTCCGGCCTGCCCGCGACGAGGCCGAGACAGATGCCGATCCACAGCATCGCCAAGCGGAGCAGGAGCAACAGCCCGACGGCGAGAAGCGCTTCCCCGGCCGTGCCGTGCCAACGCCAGCCCATCGCCAGCCCCACCCCGATCATGATCAGCAGGCTGAGCACCGACTGGAGCATGTCGGCGGCGCTCCGCCCCACCAGCACCGCGGACGCCGCCATCGGCATCGAGCGGAAGCGGTCGATGACACCCTTGTTCAGGTCCTGGGTGATCGCGATCATCGTCGCTTCGAGACCGAAGGCCATGGTGAGGGCGAGCATGCCCGGCACCAGGATCTCCTTGTAGTCCCCGCCCCGGGGGACAGTCATCCCGCCACCGATGAAGTAGGCGAACATCAGCAGCATCATCACCGGGAAGACCAGCCCGACGATGATCTGGACGGGCTGCCGCGCCCAGTGCGCGAACTCGCGCCGCGTCATCGTCCAGGAGTCCACAAGAACCCGGCCCGCCCTGGATCCGCTGGATCCGCCCGTGCGGGAACCTCCATGTCGCAGGCCGGGAGCGGGAGTTGCGGTGGTCATACGACAGCCTCCTTCGCGGCCTCGGGCGTGCCTCCGGTCAGATGCAGGAACACCTCGTCGAGGGTGGGTCGGCGCAGGGCGATGTCCTCCGCCTCGATCCCGGCCGCGGCCAGGGCACGTACCGCCTCGGTCAGCGCGGTGATCCGGTCGGTCACCGCCGCGCTCACCCGCCGGCCGTCCTCGTCGGTCTCGACGGCACCGGTCCGGACCGCCGTGCCGAGCACCGAAGCGGCGGAGGCCAGTTGGGCACCGTGACGCACGACGACATCGATACGGTCACCGCCGAGCCCGGATTTGAGCTCGTCGGCCGTGCCGCCCGCGATGACCCGACCGCCGTCGATCACGGAGATACGGTCCGCGAGCTGGTCGGCCTCCTCCAGGTACTGGGTGGTGAGCAGCACGGTCGTACCGCCGCCGACCAGGGAGCGGACCGCGCTCCACACTTCCGTACGGCCGCGCGGGTCGAGACCGGTCGTCGGCTCGTCCAGGAAGAGGATCTGCGGGTCCGTGATCAGGCCGGCTGCGAGATCCAGCCGCCGCCGCATACCGCCGCTGTACTGTCCGACCGCCTTCCTTCCGGTGTCTGCGAGGCCGAACCGCTCCAGCAGCTCATCGGCGCGCAGCCCGGCACGGCGCGACCCCAAGTGATGGAGCCGCCCGAACATCTCCAGGTTCTGCCGGCCGCTCAACTGCTCGTCGACGGCCGCGTGCTGGCCGAGCAGCCCGATCCGGCGGCGGACCTCGTCGGGCTTCCGCAGCACATCGAAGCCGCCCACCTCGGCGCGGCCCCCGTCGTGCCGCAGCAGGGTGGCGAGGATACGGACGGCTGTGGTCTTGCCGGCTCCATTGGGGCCGAGCACCCCGTGGACGGTGCCGCGCTGGACGGTCAGATCCAGCCCGCTGAGAGCCTCCTTGTCCCGGTATCTCTTCCGCAGTCCTTCGACGACGATCGCGAGATCGAGGTCAGCCAATGTGATCTCCTCCCCCTCCTACGTAGTCAAATTTGACTACAGGCCACGAAAATACTCCCCGCTCCAGCATTGGTCAAACTTGATTACTGACGCTCTCGGTCCGGCGTCCCCTGTGACGCGTACGGGTTCTCGACGCCTTCAGGCAGTACGCCGATGAACGGCTCCCCCTCGCCCGCGAAGGTGTACGCCCCCCGCTCGATCCGCTCGATCAGCCCGCTCGTCCACTCGGCGCCGGTGTCCGCGGAGTACACCCACATGTTCATGATCTCGCCGATGTGGCCGAGCGACTCCGGCCCCTCTTCGGGTGTGTAGAACTCGGTGACTGCGGACCGCCACTGCTGGAGACCGCGTACCCGCTCCTTGAGCAGCGCCACCGCCTCGGCGCGCGGCAGGTCGACCATGAAGCCGATGCCGGCGGACAGCACGTCGATCTTCTGGTCGTGGCGGGACAGGGCCTCGCGCAGCAGTTTGAAGAACTCCTCCTGGCCCGTGTCCGTGAGCTCGTACTCCGTACGCGGCGGGCCGCCCGCCGTACTCGGCGCGATCTCATGGGCGAGCAGCACTCCCTGCTTCGCCATCTGTTTCAGGGCGTGGTAGATCGAGCCGGGTTTGGCGTTCGACCACTCGTGGGCGCCCCAGTACTCCAGGTCGTTGCGCACCTGGTAGCCGTGCGCCCGCCCATGCTGGCGGACCGCACCCAGGACCAGCAGCCGGATCGCTGACATCGCCCGTATCTCCCCATCCAGCCTGTTGTGTACGGCGCCAGACTAGGCCCTGTCCGGCCTGTCGCGCCGGGCACGGGAGGCTGCCCGCAACGGCCCCGCCCAAGGTTGACCAGCGGCGGGAACGCCGGCCCGTCCGGGCGGCCGCCGCTGCGGGCGGCGGCCGTACGTCCGGAGCGCAGGATTCCGGAGCCCGGGGACGGCCCGGCTCAGGACGCCGCGCTGCTCTCGGCGGCCAACTCGTAGGCCGTCTTGCCGTCCAGGGACTCACGGATGATGTCGGCATGGCCCGCGTGCCGGGCGATCTCCTCCACCAGATGCAGCATCAGCCAGCGCATCGACACCTGACCGCCGGGCGGGAACCACGGCGCCTCGGGGAGCGGGAAGGTGTCGTCCAGGCTCGGCACCGAGCGGATGAACTCCTCCGTCTCCTGGGCGGCCTTCTCCCAGAAGGCGAGCATCCCGGCGATCGTCTCGCCCTCCACCAGCCGGAAGCTGTCCGCCCAGTTCTCCTCGGTCCGCTCGATGGCGGGCGGCAGCTGCCGGGCCATGCGGAGCCAGCCGAGCTCCGTCTCCGCGACATGCTTGAGCAGCCCGGACAGCGAGAGCTCGCTGCTGCTGGGCTTGCCGGCCGCCTGCTCCTCGGTCAGTCCGAGGACCGACCGGCGGATGGCGCCGCGCTGCGCCTCGGCGAAGGCCAGCAGCGCGCCGCGCTCGTCGCCGCGGGCGTGAACGTGAGTGACCATGGTGTCCGCCTTCCGGGGCTTCTCCGTGCCGTCCTGACACAGACGACGCTACGGAGCCTTGCGGTCAGTTGCTGTCCGCAAGGGTCGTGCGGCGCAAAACGGTGCCGGAAACCGCGAGAGTCCCGGGCGTCGCCCGGACGAGCCCGGGACAGGCCTGGAACCGGGAGAGGCCGAGAGCCCGGGGAAAGGGCCGAGAGCCCGGGAAGGCCTAGAAGGGGAAGCCGCTGCGGCCGTGCTGGATGGAGATCCACTTCTGAGTGGTGAACGCCTCCACCATGGAGTCGCCGTTCAGCCGGCCGAGGCCCGATCGCTTCTCGCCGCCGAAGGCGACGATCGGCTCGTCGTGGACAGTGCCGTCATTGATGTGGATCATGCCGGTCTCGATCCGCTGCGCGATGCGGACGCCGCGCTCGATGTCGCCGGTGTGCACCGCGCCGCTCAGCCCGTACGGGGTGTCGTTGGCGAGCCGTACCGCCTCGTCCTCCCCGTCGAACGGCACCACGAGCACCACCGGCCCGAAGATCTCCTCGCGCAGCACGGGTGAGTCGGCGGCCAGGCCGGTGAGCACGGTGGGGGCCACGAGATTGCCCTCGGTGGTCCCGCGCAGCAGCGCGGTGGCGCCCGCCTCGATCGTCTGCTCGACGACCTTGGAGACCGCGTCGGCCTGCGAGGAGTTGATCAGCGGGCCGATGTGGGTCTGCGGATCCGCCGGGTCGCCGACCTTCAGGGTCTTGATCTTGGCGACGAACTTCTCGGTGAACTCCTGCTCGACGCGGCGGTCCACGAGTACGCGGTTGGCGGCCATACAGACCTGGCCCTGGTGCACGAACCGGCTGAACACCGCGGCGTCCACCGCGTAGTCGATGTCCGCGTCCTCCAGCACGATGACCGCGCTGTTGCCGCCCAGCTCCAGTACGGCGTGCTTGAAGTTGGCCGCGCACACGGTGGCCACATGCCGACCGACCGTGTCGGAACCGGTGAACGAGATGACCTTCGGCACCGGGTGCTCGATCAGAGCGTCGCCGATCTCCGCGATGTCGGTGATCACGACATTCAGCAGACCTGCGGGCAGGCCCGCCTCCTCGAACACACGGGCCACCAGGCCGCCGCCCACGATCGGCGTGTTCTGATGCGGCTTGAGGACCACCGCGTTGCCGAGCGCCAGCGCCGGGGCGACCGACTTGATGGACAGCAGGAAGGGGAAGTTGAAGGGGCTGATGACGCCGACGACACCGACCGGGAGCCGGTAGAGCCGGTTTTCCTTGCCGTCCACCGGGGAGGGGATGATCCGGCCCTCGGGGCGCAGCGCCAGCTGCATCGCCTCGCGCAGGAACTCCTTGGCCAGGTGCAGCTCGAAGGCCGCCTTCAGCCGGGTGCCGCCGAGCTCGGCGATGATCGCCTCGGTGATCTCCTGCTCGCGGTCCTCGATGATTCGAACGGCCCGCTCGAAGACGAGACGGCGCGTGTACGGATTGGTCGCGGCCCACTCGCGCTGCGCGCGCTCCGCCGCCCTGTAGGCCTGGTCCACTTCCTCGACGGTGGCCACGGTTATGGAGGCCAGCTTCTCCCCGTCGTACGGGTTGAAGTCGATGATGTCCCAGGAGCCGCTGCCGGTCCGCCACTCACCGTCTATGTACTGATGGGCCAGTTCTTTGAAGTAGGACATGCCATCCCTGTCTGGAGGGCGGGGTGCCCGGTGGGGCACCCGCGGACGGATGCGGGCTCCTGATGACATGTCATCGTACTGATGAGTCAGAGCCGTTGGAGAATCTTGGCGAGCAACTCCCGGCTGCTTTCCGGCGTCAGGCTGTCGTCGTGCAGCCGCTCCATGGCCCGCTCGTACTGGGCGACCTCGTCGCGCTTGTCGAGGTAGAGAGCGCTGGTGAGCTGCTCCAGATAGACGACGTCGGGCAGGTCGGACTCGGGGAACCGGAGCATGGTGAAGGCACCGCTCTCCCCCGAGTGGCCGCCGAAGGAGAACGGCATGATCTGCAGGGTCACCTGGGGCCGCTCGGAGATCTCGATGAGGTGCCGCAGCTGGCCGCGCATGACTTTGCTGCCGCCGTACGGCCGGTGCAGAGCGGCCTCGTCGAGTACGACGTGGAACTCCGGGCCGCGCTCGGAGACCAGCAGCTTCTGCCGCTCCAGGCGGAGGGCGACGCGCCGTTCGACCTCGCTCCGGGAGGCCTCGGGCTGGCCGCGGCTGACGACGGCGTGGACGTACTCCTCGGTCTGCAGCAGTCCGTGCACGAACTGCACCTCGTAGCCGCGGATGGACGACGCCGCGCCCTCCAGGCCCACGTACGTCTGGAACCAGCCGGGCAGCACGTCGCCGTAACTGTGCCACCACCCGGCGACGTTGGCCTCACGGGCGAGGCCGAGCAGTGCGTCGCGCTCGGCACCGTCGGTGACGCCGTAGAGCGTCAGCAGGTCCTCGACATCCCGTGCTTTGAAGCTCACCCGGCCCAACTCCATGCGGCTGATCTTCGACTCGGAGGCGCGGATCGAGTAGCCGGCGGCTTCACGCGTGACGCCGCGGGATTCCCGGAGCCGCCTGAGCTGGGACCCGAGCAGGATGCGGCGCACCATCGAGCCGCTCGATCCACCCGCCCCGTCCGTTCCTCCCCCAGCGACCGCTGGGTTGTGCCCCCTACCCGGCTGCACTGTGCTCATTTCCCGACTGCCTGTCTCCGTTGGTGATGCACTGCGACCGTCATCGGCCGAAGTCTGCCATCTCCGGGCTCCGTTGCGTGCCCGTCCGGTTACACAGACGCGAACTGGTCGGCAGAGGCTACGAAACCCGCCGAAGGAAGAATTGGGTGCCAATCGCCACGTGAGCATATAAGCCGGGCGCGTGCACGTGCATTTGCCCTTGCATCTGCTGTACGCATTGGGAACGATGGTGCACGAGCACCAGCACGCCGCCTTGACCGATTCCTATAGGGCCAGGAGTGCCTCGCATGGGGACCGAAGGATCGACCATGCTCCAGCCGTTACGGCAGGGCCTCCCTCCCATCGACCCCACGACTGTGTCGAGTTCCGTCGCCTGTTCGCTCTCCCCTCACTACGAATCGGTCAAAGATGCCCGCCAGTTCGCCATGGCCGCTCTCGGCCGCTGGGATCTGACCGAGCAGTTCGACAGCGTGGCGCTGGTGGTCTCGGAACTGGTGACCAATGCCCTGCGCCACGCGCTCCCGGACGGCTCCGCCACCGCCGCACCGGAGCCGCTCGTCCGACTGCACCTGATGCACTGGGCCTCGCGCCTGGTCTGCGCCGTACGGGACCCGAGCGACAGAGGACCGGTCGTCGGCGAGGTGTCCCCCGGCGACCCGGACTGCACGGCCGAATCGGGCCGCGGCCTCTATCTCGTCGAAACCTTCAGCGACAGCTGGGGCTGGCATCCGCTCGCCGGCACCCTGCGGGGCAAGGTCGTCTGGGCGCTCTTCCAGCTACCGACGGCCTCCTGGACAGTACGGTCCGCGGATTCAGCCCCCCAGTAGCTCAGTCCCGCACGAGATGGTCGAATTCCCCGTCCTTGACGCCGAGGAGCATCGCCTCGACCTCCGCCGGGGTGTAGATGAGCGCCGGCCCGTCGGGGAAACGCGAATTGCGCACCGCCACACCACCGTCCGGCAACTTGGCGAACTCCACGCACGCACCCTGGGAGTTGCTGTGCCGACTCTTCTGCCAGACGGCACCCTGCAGATCCCTGGCCGCCATGCCGTTCCGGTACGGGTGGTGCACAGGACTCTCCCGGGTAGTTGCTGGGGGGTCCCCCGGCCGAAGGCAGGGAGAGATCAACTGCCCTGGATCATAGCTCTGTTCATATGCCGATGCATGAGCGAATGCACGTGCACGGCGGGTGCCCGATCGGCTACTTGGAGGAAGAGGAATACGGCAGCAGTGCCATCTCCCGGGCGTTCTTGATGGCTCGGGCCAGCTGTCGCTGCTGCTGAGCCGTGACGCGAGTCACCCGGCGGCTGCGGATCTTGCCGCGGTCGGAGATGAACTTCCTCAGCAGACCGGTGTCCTTGTAGTCGATATAGGAGACGTCGGCAGCGTCCAGTGGGTTGGGCCGGGGCCTGGAATTCCTGCGGGTGTCTTTGCGGAGCGCCATCTCTGTGCGGCCCTTTCTCTCGGAGGGGAATTACGAAACGGGGTCGAGGAGGCTGTCGAACGCCCGCGGCAGTCGCTTCCACGCCTCGCGGCCGGCCGCGTACTCGGCGTCGGTGAGCAGGCAGGACTCCAGGAGTTCGAGCAGTGCGTCGCGGTCGAGGCCGGGCGAGGTGAACACGAGGTGCTGGGCACGGTCGCCGTGTTCGGGCTCCCAGTCGAGCGCGGCAGCGGCTCGCCGCATCGGCGGAACCAACTCCCAGGCCGCGTCGGGCAGGGCGGCCAGCCAGGGGCCGGCGTTCTCCACGCACAGCGCGCCGCCCGCCGCGTCCCAGGACAGCAGCGTGTCCGGACGGTCGGCGAGCCAGAAACGGCCGCGGCTGCGGGCGGCCGCGCAGGTCAGGTCCTCCAGCGCCGCGTACAGCCGCTCCGGGTGGAACGGCCGGGTGCGGTGCCAGACCGCGGTCGTGACGCCGTGCCCCTCGGCCTCCTGGGGCAGCAGCGCACACGCCGGGTGCTGGCGGGCGGCGGCGGCCTCCGCATCGAAGCCTGCGAAGGCCGCGGCCGCCAGTTCTCCGGAGCCGACGGGCACCTGGCGGGCGGTCGGATGGAGCTGGCCGAGCAGCGCGAGGTCGGCCGGGTCGGGCTCCCCGTCGCCGTCGCCGTTTCCGTCCACGTCGCCGTGGGCGGGCGCGATGGCGAGCACCGGGGCGTACTCCAGCTGCCGGGCCCAGGTGTCGGCGACCGTGCGCTGGTCGCTCGCCGCGGCCGCGAGGCCCACCTCGGCGAGGTCGTCGCCACAGCTCAGATACGGCACCAGCAGCGCCGGGTCCACGACCGTGATCACGCCGGTCAGTTCCAGGACCTCACCGCTGAGCGCGGCCACCACTTCGGCCATCGCCTTGGGTTCGACCGAGTCCCACAGCTCGACGACGGCCAGCCGGCACAGCCCGCTGCCGGCGAGCCGCTCCAGTTCGGGCACGAGGTCCTCGCGCAGCGCGCAGCACGCGCAGTCGTTGACCAGCGGGGCCTCGCCCGTGCCGAGGACGCCGCCGCTGTCGCGGACCGTACGGCGGACGGTGCCCTCGGCGGCCGTCGCCAGATCGTGGTGGAGCGCCACGCTGCCGGGCACCAGATGCAGCAGCCGCTCGACGGCGGTCGCGCGGGCGTCGGAGTGCAGACCGCCGACCAGGACCACCGGGAGCCTGCCGGATGCGTCCGGGGCCTCCATCAGCGGGCCTCGCGCTTGCCGTAGCGGCGCTCGAAGCGCTCGACGCGTCCGGCGGTGTCCATCACGCGCATCCGTCCGGTGTAGAAGGGGTGGCTCGCCGAGGAGATCTCCACGTCGATGACCGGGTAGGTGTTGCCGTCCTCCCACTCGACCGTCCGCTCGCTGGTCGCGGTGGAACGGGTGAGGAAGGCGAAGTCCGACGCGGTGTCACGGAAGACGACGGGCCGGTACGGGGGGTGGATTCCGGGCTTCATGTGCTCTCTCCTCCTCAGCGCTCTTCGCGGAAGGTCACGTGGCGGCGGGCGATCGGGTCGTACTTGCGCAGCTGGAGCCGGTCGGGGTCGTTACGGCGGTTCTTTCGGGTCACGTAGGTGTAGCCGGTTCCGGCTGTGGACCGGATCTTGACCACCGGGCGTAGTTCGTTGCGAGCCATGAGGGCTACTATACAGAAATGGTTTCCATTTTCATTAGGAGGGATCAGCCTTGTCGGCCCACTGCCAGCTGACCGGTCGCAAGCCGGGCTTCGGCCACCACATCTCCCACTCGCACCGCCGTACCAAGCGGCGCTTCGACCCGAACATCCAGCACAAGCGCTACTGGCTGGCCAGCGAGGGCCGCCACGTCCGGCTCACGCTGAGCGCCAAGGGCATCAGGACCGTGGACGCGCTGGGCATCGAGAAGGCCGTGGCCCGCATCCGGGCCCGGGGAGGGCGAGTCTGATGGCGAAGCGGAGCAAGATCGCGAAGAACGACAAGCGGCGGGCGGTCGTCGCCCGGTACGCCGCCCGGCGGGCCCTGTTGAAGGCCGTCATCCGCAATCCGCGAACCCCGGAACAGGAGCGGGCCGCCGCACAGCGGGAGTTGAGCCGGCAGCCGCGCGACGCCAGCGCGACCCGGGTCCGCAACCGTGACGCGGTCGACGGCCGTCCGCGCGGCCACCTGCGCACGTTCGGGCTCTCCCGGATCCGGCTGCGCGAGCAGGCGCACGCCGGATACCTGCCCGGGGTGCGCAAGTCGAGCTGGTAGCGGCCGGCGGCCCGGCGCGTATCCCGGTTGCCTGAGCAGCCGGACCGAAGCCCGCGGACCCCTGCGAGGGGCCCGCGGGCTTCTGTGCCCGTGGTCAGCGGCTGATCGCGCTTCCGTGTGAGCGGTCGGCGGCCGACCGCGGATCCGTGGCCGCGGTCAGCCGCCGACCGCGCCGGGTGCCCGCGGTCAGCGGCCGCCCCGGTCCAGAAGGGCTGAACCGATCGCAGCCGTCAGGTCCTCCAGGGCGTCCAGGAGCAGTTCGGCCCCGCGCCGTACGACGTGGTCCTGGCCGTCCGTCGGCTCCCAGGCGTCGAGGGCCTCCTCCACCGGGTCCCAGCGCGGGACCCGGCGCTCGCGCACATCCCGCGCCCCCTTCGCCGTGGCCTCCCGGAGTGTCTCGGCGAACCGCTCCGCCGCAGGCAGGGGTGGTTCGCCCCGCTCCGGCAGATGAGCCTCCAGCAGCATCACCGCCCGTCCCATCGCCGCCAGCGCCTCATTCGCGTCGTCCGCCGACGCGACGGTGAGGTCGGGGTGGCGTACGGGCTCCAGCTTGGCGTCGGCCAGGGCCTTTTCCCAGGCGGCCCGCGCGTCCCGGGCGGCGAGGAGGGCCCCCCGTACATCCGCGCGCCGCCGGCCCGCGGGGTCGGCGTAACTGCCGATCACCGCTGCGGCGTAACGCCCGTTCGCCGCGAGCCAGTCCGCGAGCCGGTCCTGCAGCCTCGGGGTCTCCCAGGCGGGGTAGAGCGCGTACATCAGCATCGCCAGCGCGCCGCCGAGCAGGGTCAGCAGCACCCGGTCCGGCACCGTCTGCTGCCACTCGTCGCCGCCCATGCCGAGCAGGAAGACCACGTACGCCGCCACGCACGTCTGCGAGGCCACGTAGCCGGTGCGCATCAGCAGGAAGTGCAGCCCGGCGCAGCACACCGCCAGGGCACCGGAGAGAAGGGCGTCGGGCCGGGCGAGCTGGACGACGCCGGTTGCCAGGCACACGCCCACCACCGTCCCGGCCAAACGCGCCACCACGCGCGCGTACGTTTGGTGGAAGTCCGGTCGCATGACCATGACGGAGGCCATCGGTGCCCAGTAGGCGTGCCCCAGCGGGAGTGCCGACGCCAGCAGATAGCCGAGCGAGGCGACCACCGAGAGGCGCACGGCGTGCCGGAGGACGGGCGAGTCCCGGCGGAGTTCGCCGCGCACGGCCCGCATCGCGACCGGCACCATGCGCGGCATGGTGGGCCGCAGCAGCGGCTCCGCGGCCGAGGCGTCGGAGGCGAGGGAAGAGACGGACGCCGACGGCGGGCCGCCGCCGTCCGTGGTGTCCAGCACCTCCCCCAGCAGCGCGATCAGCTGAGCCGCCGCGCGGTGGGCCGGCCCGGTCAGCACTTCGTCAGCGCCCTTGATCCGCAGTGCCTCGACGGCCTCCTGCGGCACCCGGGCGGGCTCGCCGTTCCGGATCGAACGGGAGACCGCGTCGAGCACCGCCCCGGCAGCGGCCAGCAACTCCCGCGCCCGGTCGCGCTCCGGTCCCTCTGCGGCCGCCCCGACCGCCGGGTCGGCGAGCGAGGCCAGTACGGGCCGGATGCGCTCGGTGAGGCCGCGGCTGCCGTGCAGTTCTGCGGGGCGCCGTCGCGCCTCCCTCGGCGTCACGGCTGCGGCGCTGCGGGCCGTCATCAGTGGCTCCGGGTCGAACGGCGCGGACGGGTCGTGCCGCAACCGCCGGGCGAAGTCCGCCACTGCTGCGAACGCGTCGGCGAGGGCCTGCCGGCGGGCCGCCCATCTGCGGACCGGGATCAGCAGGATGAGCGCCGCCTGCACCACGCCGCCGAAGGCGATCACGGCGGCGTGGCCGAGCGCGTCCGGGACGGAGGTGGGCAGGGTGACGGTCACGAGCATGATGCCGACGATCAGCGACGCCACGACCCCGGGGACGAGGCCGGCGGCCCAGGCCAGCCCGGCGAGGAACGCCCATACGGCGAGCACGACGACGAACAGCGCGACGTGGGCGTCGGCGAGATAGCCCAGAAAGGTGCTGAGCGCGAGGCCGGTGCCGGCGGCGAGGGCGATGACGGGGCGCGGCCGCCAGCTGCGCACGAAGGTGGCCGTGCCGGCGGCGAACGCGCCGAAGGCGGAGGAGGCGGCGAAGGCCGGGGACTCCAGCCACAGCGCGAGCCCGGTCACCACCGCCACCCCGGCGGCCCCCCGCAGCGCGACCACCGGCTCGACCCGAGTGCGCTCGACCCTCAGCCCGGAGCGAGCGGTGTCCTTCAGCGCCCGCGTCCACGTCACAACGCCGAGGATAGGGGGAAGAGGCGCACACCGGCCCCACGCCGCAGTACCGGTCGCGGTGCCCCGCAGGACGGAGTGAGGCGGCTCCGCGGGCGCCTTCAGCAGACGGGCGGAAACGACGGTGCGATCGGCCCCGGGGGCCTGCGCCCCGTAGCCGGTCCAGCCGGCTGCGGGCGGCCGGATCGTGGGGCGGCGGCTGTCGTTCCCGGTCCGGTGGTCCCCGGTCTACGCCGTCTGCTCGTCGCCGCTGCCGTGACTGTGGGTCAGCCGTTGGTGCGGATCACCGCGTCGCCCAGAACCTCCTCCGTCGGGCCGCTCTCGATCACATGGCCGTCGTGCAGCACCAGGACGGTCCCGGTGCGCTCCGCCACCAGCCGCAGGTCGTGGCTGACCAGGACCAGCGCCAGGCCGTGCGCCTCGCGCAGCCCCAGCAGCAGGTCCATCACGGCATCCGCGGTGTCCCGGTCGAGCGCGGACGTCACCTCGTCGCAGACCAGCACGTCCGGGTCGGCGGCCAGCGCACGGGCTATGGACACCCGCTGGCGCTGCCCGCCGGAGAGCTCGTGCGGCCGGCGGGCCGCGTGCTCGGGGTCGAGGCCGACCCGCATCAGCAGTTCGGCGACCTGGCCGGGCACCGCCTCACGCGTGCAGCGGCGGTGCAGCCGCAGTGGGCGGGCGAGGGCGGCGGACACCCGTACCGCAGGGTTGAGCGCGCCCATCGGGTCCTGCGGTACGAGCTGCACCCGGCGGCGCTGTTCGCGGCTGCGGGAGCGTACGCCGGGCGGCAGGGTCTCGCCGTCCAGAGTCACGGTCCCGCCCGACGCACGCTGGAGGCCGACGAGCGTGCGCAGCAGGGTGGTCTTGCCCGCGCCGGATGCGCCGACGACGCCGACGGAGGCGCCGGGCGGCACATCGAGGCCCACGCCGTGCAGTACGGGCGTCCGGCGCGGGCCGACATGTGCGGTCAGGCCGCGTGCGGACAGCCCCTCCTGGGCGGGCGTACGGGCTCCCCGGTCGCGCTCAGCCGCGGCCTCCCTGTCCGGGCGGCGGTTCGACACGGCGGCCGGTGTGCGCAGCCGGACGGCCGTCGCCGGAGCCAGTTCCACCACATCGTCGGCCAGCCGCCCCACCAGATCGGGGTCGTGGCAGGACAGCACCACGGCGAGCCGGTGCTCCGCGGCCAGATGGCGCAGCAGACCGGCGATATCGTCGCGGAGCGCGCCGTCCAGGCCCGCGGTGGGCTCGTCGAGGAGCAGTACGCGGGGCCTGCGGGCCAGCGCGCGGGCGAGCGCGACACGGCGCTGCTGGCCGCCGGACAGCTCGCCGCGGCGCCGTCCGAGCAGCTCGGTCGTGGCGGGCAGCCGTACCTCTTCGAGGAGGCTCAGCAGCTCCTCGCGGGAGGCGTCCCCGGCGGTCTCGGCGAGGAGTTTGCGCACACGCATCCGGGGGTTGAGGCCCGAGCCCGGGTCCTGCCCCAGATAGGCGATGCGGTGCCGGCGCAGCTCCCGCAACTCTGCCGCTCCACAGGCCAGGACGTCCAGGCCGAGGACGTCCACGGTGCCCGCCGTACGGGAAGTGCCGGACGGCAGAAGGCCGGTGACCGCCCGCAGCAGGGTGGTCTTGCCGGAGCCGGAGGGGCCGGTGAGGGCGACGACCCGGCCGGTGTACGCCTCCAGGCCGCCGCCGGAGAGCAGGGCGGTGCCGTCGGCGGCGGTCACGGTCAGCCCCGCGACCCGTACGGCCGGTCCGCCGTCCGCGCCGCCAGTGGCCGTACGGGTGGGATATCCGGCCTTGTTGTGGGTCACTGGACCGCCACCGCCTTCCGGCCGGTCTGCGGGGCGAGCGCGGCGGCGGCGAGGTTGACACTCATCGCGAGAAGTCCGATGGCGATGCTGGGGGCCACGACGGCCCAGGGGTTGAGCAGGATGCCGGGGGCGTTCTCACGGATCATCAGGGCCCAGTCGGCGGTCGGGGGCTGCGGGCCGACCTGGAGGAAGCCCGCGGTGGCGACGAGGTAGACGGCGGCGACGAAGCGCAGTCCGAAGAGCACGAGCAGGGTCGACCGGAGATTGGGCAGCACTTCGCGTACGACCAGGTGCCACAGTCTCTCGCCGCCCGCGACCGCCGCCTCGACATAGCCGGTGGCGGCGACGGGCGCGGCCGCGGCGGCCACGAGCCGTACGGCGTACGGGACTCCGAGCGCCACTGCCGCGGTGATCACCGCCGCCCGGCCGCCGTCAGGCCAGGACAGGGTGATGAGCAGAATGCCGAGGACGGCGGGCAGCAGCATCAGTACGTCGGCGGTCCGCTCGACGATGCGCCCGAGTGCGGGCCGCAGCGCTCCGGCCGTGCCCAGCACGGCGGCCAGTCCGGTGACGAGCACCGTGACGACGACCGAGGTGGCGATCAACTCCCCTCCCCCGGAGAGCAGTCGGCTGAGGACATCCCGCCCGAGCTGATCGCCGCCGAGCGGGGCCCCGTCGGTGCCGGGGGGCGCGTACGGCGCGGTGACGGGCGCATCGACGGCATGCGGCGCGATCCACGGGGCCCCTGCCGCGACGGCCACGAGCAGCAGCGCGGGCAGGGTCCGTACGACGGTCCGCCGGATCGCGGCCCGGCCTTCGCGCGCGCGGGCGTCGGGCTTGCGGCTGCCGCGCGAGCCGGGCGCCATGGGCTCCGGAGCACGCGTGCGTGCGACCGGCCAACGACTTCCGCGGTCCCGGCGCGCGCCGGCAGCGCTCTCCGCAGCGGACCGCGGCTCCGGCTCCGGCCGCGGCTGCTGGCCCGGCTCCAGCTGCCGGCCCGGCTCCGGCTCCGGCTCCTGCTCCGGCTGCTGCCCATCAGGCGCCGCCGGCACTGAACGTAGCTGGGCGGCATCCGCGTCGTCCGCCGCCGGACCGGAGAGGTCGCCGGTGAGTGCTGAAGAGGTCTGGGCCGCGCGGTCGGGGCGGCCCGTGGTGGACCGCCGCCCCGGGTCGCGAGCGGCCTCGGGTTCCTGCCTCTCCTCGGGACGGCCTGCCGGGCCGTCGTCCCGCTTCGCCGACTGCCACGTCATATGCGTCCTCCGGCCGCTCGGGCCCGCACCAGGTCGGCGAGCAGCAGTACGCAGGTGATCACCGCGCCGGTCACCATCACCACCCCAGCGATGACCGGGGTGTCCCGGTCGCCCACGGCCCCGGCCAGGACGGCCCCGATGCCCGGGTAGTTGAAGACCGTCTCCACGACCACCGCTCCACCCAGCAGCATGCCGGTCGAGGTGGCGGCGCCCGCCGCGACGGCGGGGAGGGCGCCGGGGAGCACGTGGTGGGTGAGGACGCGGCGCGGGGAGAGGCCGTCGAGGACGGCGGTTTCGATGTGCGGGGCCTTCGCCTCGTCCGCGAGCGCCGCCCGTACGATCCGGGTGTTCCAGCCGATCTGCGGTATCGCCAGGGCGAGTACGGGCAGCACCAGCATCTCCCAGGACGCCGGGGCTCCGTCGGCGCCCGAGGTCGTGACCGCGGGCAGCAGGTCCGTCCAGAGCGCGAACACCAGCACCAGAGCGACCGCGACGACGAATTCGGGCAGCGCGAGTACGGCCGTGGCGGAGGCCGAGACCATACGGTCCACGGCCCGGCCGGGCCGCAGCGCCGCCCAGCACCCCAGCCCCAGCGAGACGCAGACCGTCAGCAGCAGCGCGAGCCCGCCCAGCACCAGCGTGTTGGGGAACGGCCCGGACAGCAGGTCCCGGACCCGCTCACCGCGCGCGGACGTGCCGAGGTCGCCGGTGGGCAGAGCGGTCATCCAGTCGAGGAAGCGCTCGGCCACCGGCCGGTCGAGACCGAGGAGTTCGCGCCGCGTCGCGGTGTCGGCGGTGCTCTCCCCGCGCTCGGACGTCGCGTCGGCCGCGTCCCCCGGCAGCAGTTCGACGGCGGCGAAGACCAGCGCGAGGAGTGCGGCGAGGAGCAGCGCCCGCCGCGCCAGCAGGCTGCCGAACCGCAGCGCCGGCCCGGTGAGCCGGCCGGCCGTACGAGCCGTGGGCGGCGCCCCGTCCCGTACGGCCGGGCCGGCGCTCAGCGGTCCAGCCATGTCCGCTCGAGCTGGACCCGCCCGTAGCCGGGCAGCTTGGGCAGGTCGCGGACCTTCGCCGCGGCGAGGTCGATGCCATCGGCCATGCCCCACAGCAGATAGCCGGAGCGCTCGTGCTCGATCTCCTGGAACTCCCGCAGGACCTTCGCCCGCTCATGCGCGTCGGCGGTGCTCACGGCCTTCTTGTAGGCCTTGTCGAACTCCGCGTCGTTCCAGCCGGTCTCGTTCTGTCCGGAGCCGGAGACCATCGTCTTGCTGGCGAAGAAGACCACGGAGTCGTTGGTGCCCCAGTACGTGGTGTAGAGGTCGCCCTTGAGCCAGGTCTTGTCCCAGAAGGCGGCCGACTCCTGCTTGACGACCTTCACCTTCACCCCGGCCTCGCGCACCTGCGTGGCGAAGAGTGTCGCGGACTCGGCGAGGCCGGCGATGTCCTCGGTGGTGTGCAGGACATACGTCTTGGAGAGGTCGAAGTCGGCTTCCTTCAACAGCTTCTTGGCCTTGGCCAGGTCGCGGGTGCGCTGCGGCAGGTCCTCGGCGTACGCCGGGTCGCCGGTGCCGAGCACGTCGTTGGCGACCCTGCCGTAGCCGCTCAGGACCTGCTTGACCATGGCCTTCCGGTCGACGGCGAGGCGCAGTGCCTCACGCACCTTCGGGTCGGCGAAGGGGCCGTCGGCGGTGCGCATGACGATGGGCATCGCCATGTCGTCGGGCCGGCGCAGGACCTGGACGTCCTTGCGGGACTCGGCGGTACGGGCAGCCACGGCACCAGCGTTGGACGCCAGGTCGATCTGACCGGCGAGCAGCGCGCTCGCCATGGCCTGCGGGCTCTCGAAGATCTTCACCTCGATCGCGTCGAGGTAGACCCGGCCGCCGTACCAGTCGTCGTTGCGGACGAGCCGTGCGTTGCCGCCGCGGTACCAGTCGAGCTTGAAGGGGCCGGTGCCCGGCGCCTTCGCCAACTCCTTCTCCTTGGTCCCCTTCTTGAGGACGAAGGTGGTGAGGCGGGTGAGCTGCGGGAGTTCGGCGTTGGCGTAGTCGGAGACCAGGACGACGGTGTTCGCGCCCTCGGCCTTGATGTTCGCGGCCTTGATGCCCGGGAGGCGGGAGGCGCCCGACGGGGTGCCGCGCAGCCGGCGCAGCGACCAGACGACGTCCTCGGCGGTGACCGGGGTGCCGTCGTGGAACGTCGCCCCCTCGGCGATGCTGAACCGCCAGGTCTTGAGGTCTTCGTCGGAATTCCAGCTCTTGGCCAGCCGGGCGACGGTGTTGTCCGTGCCGCCGGGGACGGTGAGGGTGTCGTAGATCAGACTGATGACGAGGTAGTCGCTCTCGTTGGCCTGGGTGCCGTGCGGATCGCGTGTGATGGCGCTCGCACGGCCGAGGGCCCCGACGCGCAGGGTGCCCCCGGAGCGCGGCCTGCCGGAGCCCTTGGCGGACGAATCGGTGGCGGAGTCGCCGGTTCCGCAGGCGGTGAGGAGCGCGGCCGCGCCCATGCCGCCGCCGGCCCACAGCATCTGCCGTCTCGTCAGATCCACTCTGTCCTCGCTTCGCCTTTTGCGCACTGAAACAATTACTCAGGTTTGCCTACCCGAACGCCACTCCCAGGCAAAGGCTGAGGCGCAATTCGTGCGTACTCCAACCGGCTTGCGCCCGGCAATCCGACTTGGGCGCTTCAGGTTAGGTTAACCTTGCCTAAAATCATATGGCGTTGATACTTTTCCGTCGACCCGCCCCGAGCCTCCGCCTGGAACAACAGTCGTTCACCTCGCCCGTTCCCCACGCGGGCGAGCTTTGCCGTGCCCACGCGCGCCAAACCCCCAAGCAACGAATGGATTCGCACATGCATACGGGAGCCGCGCCCGTACGTCTGCTGGATGCCGACTGCGCCGAGGAGCTCACGCGATCCGCCGAGGAGCTGCTGAGCGCATCCGGCTCCGCCACCGCCCCCGGACTCCTCGAGCACGTCCCCGAATCCGCCGCCGCGCTCAGCGACAGAATCCACCACCTCTGCAGGCCCTGTGACACCCCCGACGGTGTGTTCGTTCTGCGCGGCCTCACCGTCGACGACAGCGCCGTCGGCCCGACCCCCGGCCACTGGTCCACCGTCGGCGACGCGGGTGCCGTCTGGGACGTCGCCCTGCTGCTGCTCGCCACCGTGATGGGCCGTCCGATCGCCTGGGAGGGCCAGCAGGACGGCCGCTTCGTGCACAACATCGTCCCCTCGCCCGGCCACGAGGAGGAGCAGACCGGGGCCAGCAGCAGCATCCTGCTCAGCCCGCACACCGAGGACGCCTTCCACCCCGGACGGGCCCATCTGCTGATGCTCGGCTGCATGCGCAACGACGCCGGGATCGCGACGACGGCCGCCAGCATCCGCCGGGCCGAACTCGGCGCGGACGATGTCGCGCTGCTCTCCGAGCCCGTGCTGCCCATCCTCCCCGACGACTCCTACACCGAGGCGCAGGCCAGCACCGAGGAACCGCCGGGCGTCCCCACCCTGTGGAGCGCCGAGGAGGGGCTCACCCTGCGCTTCGACCCCGCCTACACCCCGCTCGATCAGGCGCCGCCCGCACACCGCGCCGCCTACGGCCGGCTGGAGGACGAACTGGCCCGGGTGTCCGTGTCGGTGAGCCTGTCGCCGGGCGATGTCCTCATCGTGGACAACGACGTCGTGGTGCACGGCCGCGTCCCCTTCCGCGCCCGCTACGACGGCACCGACCGCTGGCTCAAGCGGGCCTCCATACGCATCCCCGGGCGCCGCACCCGCCCGCTCCAGGAGCAGGACGAGCACGGATACGGCCAGGCTGCCATCGTGGCCCCCGTCTGAACACGTCTTCGACACAGAGGAGTTGGCCCCCGTGCCGGACACGAACAGCACCGCGCCGCAGGGCAACAGGTTCAACAGATCCCTGCGGATCCTCAGCACCAGCGACCTGTCCGGCATCGAGATAGGCCTGACCGACGTCGTCTCCGTGGTCGAGCAGGCCTACCGGGCGCTCGCCGACGGCGTATCGGTCACCCCGCCCAAGCTCACCGTGAAGCCGGACGACGGCCACTCGGTGTCGTACGCCATGCTCGGCCGCGACGGCGCCCGCGAGGTCGTCGCCGTCAAGACCTCCTACAAGCACGGTCTGAAGCTCGACCGTGACCAGCAGCACTACTACACGGCGCTCACGCTCTACGACGACACCACCGGGCTGCCGATCGCGATGATGGACTGCGGAAGGATCGGTTCGCTGCGCACCCCCGCGGTCTCGGCGCTGCTCGCGCGCGAGTGCGCACCGCCGGATGCCCGTACGGCGCTGGTCGTCGGCACCGGCACGCAGGGCCGGCTGGCGCTGCCCTTTCTGCTGACCACACTGCCGCAGATCGACCGGCTGCTGCTCTCCGGAACCCACCCCGACGGCATCCGTGCCGTACGCGAACAGCTGGCCGCCCACTTCCCGGACCGGGACGTGGACCTCGTCACCGATCTGCGCGCCGCGGCCACCGAGGCGGATGTCGTACTGGCCACGGCAGGCCCCTCAACCCCCGCCGCCATCGAGGCCGACTGGCTGAAGCCCGGGGCGCTGTGCGTGCTGGTGGGGCACGGCCTGGAGCCGTCCACGCTGCACCGCGCCGACCGCGTGATCGCCACCAGCGCCGCGCAGATGGCCGTCACCGGAACCGACATGGCCGACGGATCAGGCGGCTTCCCCGCCGTGGACGCCGAGTTCCCCGAGGTGATCGCGGGGCGCGCCGAGGGCCGTACCGACCCCGCCGAGCGGATCTTCGCCTACAACAGCGGTCTCGTCGTCACCGATATCGCCCTCGGCCACCGCTTCGCGGAGCTGGCCATCGCGCAGGGCCTGGGCACGGCGGTGCCGCTGTGGCAGTGAACGGTCCGCCCGCCACCGAACGGGCCCTCTCCCTTCCCGCATACGACGATCCGCGGACGAGCGCACTGCTCGAGGGCGACCTGCTGCACGAGCTGTCGTACGCCTTCGGCGGGCCGTTCCACTTCCTGCTCCCCGACCGCTTCGACGCCAACACGGCCGCCTTCAAGGCCGTATTGGAGGAGTCCGGCACCGAGGGCCGGATCCACTACGCGAAGAAGGCGAACAAGGCAGCTGCCTGGATCGAGCGCTGCGCCCTCTCCGGAACCGGTGTGGACGTGGCGTCGGCGGGCGAGCTGCGCGAGGCCCTGGGCCACGGCGTCCGCGGCGAGAACATCGTCGTCACCGGGCCCGCCAAGGCCGAGGAACTGCTGCGCACCGCCGTCCTCCAGGACTGCCTGATCGCCGTGGACGCCCCCGACGAGCTGGAGCGGGTCATCGCACTGGCGGGCGCGCTGCGCCCGGCACGGCTGCTCCTGCGCCGACTTCCCCCGGCGCAGGAGCACAGCCGGTTCGGCTTCGACGACGCCGGGCTGGAGGCGGCGCTGCTGCGCTGCCGCGAGGCCGCCGACTGGGTACGGATGGAGGGCTTCAGCTTCCACTTGTCCGGTTACGCGGTCCAGCCGCGGGCGGACCTCGCCGCACAGCTGATCGCCCTGAGCCTTCGGGCCCGCGGCCTCGGCCTCCAGGCGGACCGCATCAGCATCGGCGGCGGCTTCGCCGTCGACTACGTGTCCGCCGGGGACTGGGACCGCTTCCAGCGCGAGCAGCGGCCCGAGGACTACCACGCGGGCAAGACCTTCCCGGACTTCTACCCGTACCACTCGCCCGTCGCCGGCGCGGACGCCCTGCGGGCCGTCCTGGCCGCCACGCCCGCCGGGGAGCGCTCCACACTCGCCGAACTGCTGCGCGAGGCCGGGGTCGTGCTTCTGCTGGAGCCGGGCCGCGCACTGCTGGACGGAGCGGGCGGTACGGTCTTCCGCGTCCAGGGCGTCAAGGCGCGCGACTACGGCATCGTGACCGTCGACGGCACCAGCCTCAGCCTCTCCGAGCAGTGGTTCAACAGCGAGTTCCTGCCGGATCCGGTGCTGGTGCCCGGCGCGCCCACCGCTTCCGGGGGCCCGTTCCCCGCCTGCGTCGGCGGCGCCAGCTGCCTGGAGTCGGACATGCTCACCTGGCGCAAAGTCCCCTTCCCCGCACGGCCCGCCGTCGGCGACCTTCTCGTCTACCCGAACACCGCGGGCTACCAGATGGACTCCAACGAGTCGCCCTTCCACGATCTGCCCCTGCCGCCGAAGGTCGTGGTCGAGAGCGGTGGCGAGCGCCCGCGCTGGCGCCTGGACCGGCATCCGTCCTCCTGACCCTCCCCCTCAGGACCTCATATCCCCCCAGGACCTCATATGACAGCGATCCTCGAACCTGAACAGGGCGCCCTGATGCGTCCCGCGGTCGTCAGCCGCGTATCCGAACTCATCGGCGGCACCCCGCTGTTCGAGCTGTGCCGGACCGAGACCGGAAGCCGGCTGCTGCTGAAGCTGGAGATGTACAACCCGACCGGTACGGCCAAGATCCGGATGGCGCGGCAGATGGTGCTCGACGCGGAGGAGCGCGGCGAGCTGCGCCCCGGCGGGCGGATCATCGAGTCGACATCGGGCAACACCGGCCTCGGCCTGGCCGTGGTCGCCGCCGAGCGCGGCTACACCTTCACCGCCGTGGTCGACAACCACGCGTGCGCCGACAAGCTGCGCGGTATGAAGGCCCTCGGGGCGGAGCTGGTGTACGTGGTCGACGACGGCACCGAGGAGCTGGCCACCGCCGCACGTGAGGAGCTGGCGGAGCGGATGGCGAAGGAGTCGGGCAACGCCGTCTTCACCGAACAGCACAACAACCCGGCCAACGCCGTCGGTTACTACCCCGTCGCCCGCGAGCTCGACCAGGCACTCGACGGCCGGATCGACGTACTCGTCGGGGCCGTGGGCACCGGCGGCGGGCTGTGCGGAACCGCGCGCGAGCTCCGCAGGACCGTCCCGGGCGTCACCACGGTCGGCGTCGAGCCGAAGGGGTCCATAGCCTTCGGCGGGCCGGCGCACAACTACTACCAGTCCGGCACCGGCACCCCGGAGGGCGCCGAGCTCGGCGCACTCGTCGACTTCGACCTCATCGACGAGGGCATGAAGGTCGGCGACATCGAGGCCTTCGCGACCGCCCGGGTGGTGGCGCGCCGCACCGGGCTGCTGATCGGCGGCTCGGCGGGCGGTGTCATGTACGAGGCACTGACCCGGCTCGGGTCACTGCCGCCCGGCACGACTATGGTCGCTCTGGTCAACGACGGAGGAGAGAAGTACCTGGACACCGTCTTCGACGACGACTGGATGGACCGGCGCGAACTGATCGACACCGCTGTCGAGCGCGAGGTCGACGAGATGCTCACCGAACTCCGCGGGAACTGACACCGATGCCCACACCTACGCCGACCCCGACCCCGACCCCGACCCCGACCTCCGCAGCGTCCCCGATCGCCGCGCTCCGCCGCGACAGCCGGGAACTGGCCGTGCTCGCCGTACCCCTTGCCCTCACTCAGCTCGCCCAGGTCGCCCTGACCACCACGGACACCGTGATGATGGGGCTGCTCGGCGTCGAGGCGCTGGCGGCCGGCGGGCTGGCGATGGTGATCTTCAACCAACTGCGCACGATGGGCGTGGGCCTGGTCACGGCGGTCGGCAACCAGGTCGCCGCGGCCTCCGCGCGCAAGTCGTCCGCGGAAGAGGCGGCGCAAGCGGCGGAAGAGGCGGAGGAGGAGCGGTCCGGCGGGGCGCGGTCCGAGACGGCACCCACCGACGAGGCACGCGCCCTTGCCACGCGGCCCGACAAGGCGCGGGCGGAGGTGCGCGAACTGGTCCGGGCCGCGATGGCCCTGGCGACCCTCGCCGGCGTCGCGGGCGCCGTCCTGATGGTGCTCATCGGCGAGGCCGTGGCCCTCCTCGGCCAGGACCCCGTCGTCATCGACCGGATGCGGCCGGTGCTGCTCGCCCTGGCGCCGGGGCTGGTGCCCTGTCTCTGGTTCCAGGCGATACGGCAGTTCACCGTCGGGATGCGACGCCCGCAGGCGCTGCTGCGGATCACCCTCGGCTCGGTGGCGTTCAACGCCGCCCTCAACTGGGCGCTCATCCACGGCCTGTGGATATTTCCGAAGCTGGGGCTCGCGGGCATCGGCATCTCCACCTCGTCCGTGTACCTCCTGTCCTTCCTCGCGCTGTACGCCTCCGCCCGGCGCGACCCCGAACTCGCGCCGATGCTCACCCTGCAGATCTGGCGCACCCGCCCGGCGACCCTGCGCAAGCTGCTCGGTCTCGGCACGCCGATCGCCGCCACCTACGGGTCAGAGGCGGGCTTCTTCTCCGTCGTCGCCCTTCTCGTCGGCAGCTTCGGCAGCGCGGCACTCGCCGCGCACACGGCCGTCAACCAGCTCGTCTACATCGTCTTCCAGGTATCCGTGGGGCTCTCGCACGCCGCCTCGCTGGGCGTCAGCCGCGAACTCGCACAGGGGCGGACCGACTCGGCGCGCCGGATCGCCCGTACGGCCCTGATCTGCGGCGCGGGCGTGATGACGATCGTCGCGGCGGTGTACGCGAGCGCCCCGGAGCTCGTCCTGGGCCCCTTCCTCGACAGCGACGGCGAGGCTCTGCGGATCGCCACCGGGCTGCTGCTGGTCGCGGCCGTGATGCAGTACGTGGACTGCGCACAGAACATCGGTGTCGGACTGCTGCGCGGCCTCGACGACACCAAGAGCGGCTTCCGCATCACGCTCATCGGCTACTGGCTGGTGGGCCTGCCCGCCGCCTGGCTGTTCGGCAGCGCGGCCGACCTGGACACCCTCGGCACCTGGTTCGGCCTGTTCACCGGCCTCGCGGCCACCGCCGTACTCCTGCTGCGCCGGTTCACCCGAGCCCTGCCGGAACCGGCGCCCGTCCCGGCGGTCTAGGTCCTGGTCCTGGTCCTGTCCGGCGGATGATCCGCCGGACACGGCCCTACCGCTTGGCGCACGGGCGGCGCCGACGCGGGGACAGGACCGGGCGGTCACTGTTCCGGTACCAGCCATGGCTCCTGCGGAAGCGGGCTCCCGGTCTCGAGGAGACTTCAGGTTGGACAGCACCGCCGCCAGGCCCGCGGCGGCCTCGTCGCGTTCGGCTTCGTCGGCGAAGTTCTCCGCCTCGCTCCTCGGACGACCTCGACGGTCGAACAGCTCGTCGGACAGCTGGCGGGGGTCCAGGCCCAGGTCGCCTCGTCGGCCGAGTCGGGTCTCGCGCGTACTCGGCGTACACCGAAAGCTGGATGGTCGGCGGATCGATGCCGGGCGGCAGCGGCACGGACGCCGGCACGCGGCGCGCATCCGCGCAGGGGGCCGCGCCCCCGGTCGCTCGGGCCGAACCGTCTGCGGTGCGGGTACGCCCCGTCCGGGCGAGGATGAGTCCATGCTGCTGGCCGATATCGCCCGGACCTCGCGGGAGGTCGCAGCCACCTCCGCGCGTACGGAGAAGGTCGCCCTGCTGGCCGGGCTGTTCCGCAGGGCCGAGCCCTCCGAGGCCCCGATCGTGATCACTTATCTGGCGGGCCGGCTGCCCCAGCGCAAGATCGGTGTCGGGTGGAGCGCGCTGCGCGAGCCCGTACCGCCGGCCGCCGAGTCCCATCTGCCCGTACTGGAACTCCACCAGGCGCTCGGCCGGATCGCCGCCGTGTCCGGCAAGGGCGCGCAGACCGAGCGCAAGCGTCTGGTGCGGGAGCTGCTCGCAGCCGCCACCGAGGAGGAACAGCACTTCCTGTTCGGGCTGATCAGCGGGGAGCTGCGGCAGGGCGCCCTGGACGCGCTCGCCGTCGAAGGGCTGTCGGCGGCGGCCGGCGCGGCCCCGGCGGACGTACGGCGAGCGGTGATGCTCGGCGGCTCGCTCGGCGCCGTCGCCGAGGCGCTGCTCGCCCGCGGCCCGGAGGCGCTCGCCGACTTCCGGCTCGAAGTGGGCCGCCCGGTCCAGCCGATGCTCGCGCACACCGCCAAGGACGTGGACGAGGCGCTGGACAAGCTCGGCCCGTGCGCGGTAGAGGAGAAGCTGGACGGCATCCGCATTCAGGTGCACCGGGACGGTGAGAGCGTGCGGATCTGGACCCGCACGCTGGACGAGATCACCGGCCGTCTCCCCGAAGTCGTCACCGCCACACGGAAGCTGGCGGCCGAGCGGGCGATCCTGGACGGCGAGGTCATCGCGCTGGGCGAGGACGGTCGGCCGCGGGCCTTCCAGGAGACCGCCGGCCGGGTCGGGTCCCGGCTGGACGTCCCGGGCGCGCGGGCGTCGCTGCCGCTCTCACCCGTCTTCTTCGACCTGCTGTCCGTCGACGGACGCGATCTGCTGGCGCTGTCCACGGCCGAACGCCACACCGAGCTGGCCCGGATCGTCCCGGAGCCGCTGCGGGTACGCCGCATGGTGGCCGCCGACCCGCAGGAGGAGGCGACGCGCGCCCGCGCGCGCGAGTTCGCGGCCGAGGCCCTGTCCCGCGGCCAGGAAGGCGTGGTGCTCAAGGGGCTGGACTCGGGGTACAGCGCGGGACGGCGCGGCGCGAGCTGGCTGAAGGTGAAGCCCGTGCACACCCTGGACCTGGTGGTACTGGCCGCCGAGTGGGGCCACGGGCGGCGCACCGGGAAGCTGTCGAACCTCCATCTGGGCGCGCGCCGGCCGGACGGTTCCTTCGCCATGCTCGGCAAGACCTTCAAGGGGCTGACGGACGCCCTGCTGGACTGGCAGACCGAGCGGTTGCAGGAGATCGCGGTCAGCGACAACGGGTGGGTGGTGACCGTACGGCCCGAACTCGTCGTGGAGATCGCCTTCGACGGGGTACAGCGGTCCTCCCGCTACCCGGAGGGGGTGACCCTGCGGTTCGCGCGGGTGCTGCGCTACCGCGAGGACAAGACGGCGGCCGAGGCGGACACGGTGGACACGGTCCTGTCCTTGCGGGGGTAAGGACTCTCCGGGCGGCCCGCCGCATGCCACATGCCGCCCGCCGCATGCCACATGCCGCCTGCCGCCTGCCGCCTGCCGCCTGCCGCCTGCCGCCTGCCGAAGAGTCCTCCGGACCGGCGCTGTCCTTCGCCTATGGCTGCCCCGTGCCAGGCCCTCCCGCTCGCATCCGGCGAGGTATTTCCCCGCCCCGACGGGGCAGACGCATTCTCAGAAGGCTTTTGCCACGGAGCCGTGGAGGACCCCATGGAGATCTCGGGCATTATCAGCGCCATCGTCATCGGCATCATCATCGGCGTCCTGGGACGGCTCGTGATCCCCGGCCGCCAGCACATCGGCGTCCTCTGGACGATCCTCGTCGGCATCGTCGCCGCGCTCATCGGCTCCGCCATCGCTCAAGGTCTCGACGTGTCCGATACGGACGGCGTGGACTGGGTCGAATGGCTGATCCAGATCGGGCTGGCGGCGGTCGGAGTCGCGGCGCTCGACCGGGCCAAGGCGCGCCGCTGAGCCACACGGCGGGCAGTCGGGCAGCGCGGCGCGAACCCGCGCCCCGGCACCCGCCACGAGGCGGCTGATCTGCCCGGACCACGTCCGGGGATCTTGGCGCGCCCGCGATTCCTCCCGCGGGCGTAAGGCGGAGCGCCTCGGTGCAACCGGCCCGGCCCGCGAGAACAATGCGGTTCGTGAGGCTTGTGAGGATGTGCCGCAGATCGCCCGCGCTCCGTGCGGGCGATCCGTCCCGCACGCCGGCGTCGGACGGGCCGCCCGGCGGCACGGCGTGACGGTGCTCCAGACGCTTCGTCGCAAGGACCCCGGTTTCGTCACCGTACGGCAGGCCGCCCGCGTGACCCTCGTGGCCTGCGCGGGCTTCTACATCACCCGGTACGCGTTCGGCGACACGATCACGGCCGTGTACGCGCTGTTCGGCGCGGTGGCGCTGGGGGCCCTCTCGCGGTTGCCGCCCCCTCCTGTGCGGCAGGCCCGGATCTGCGTCGCCGCTCTCCCGGCCGCCTGCGTACTCGTCATCGCCGGGACGCTGCTGGCGGGCAACGCGTGGGCCGCGGCGGCAGGCATGGCGGTGGTGGGATTCGCCGTCAGCTTCGCGGGAGTGGCCGGGCCGGCGCTGCGGGGCACGGCCAACGGCATGCAGCTCTTCTACATCCTGCCGTGCTTCCCGCCGTACGCCCTGGACACGCTCGACTCCCGGCTGGCCGGCGTCGCCATCGGGGTACTCGGCCTCGCCGCGGCCCAACTCCTGTTCTGGCCCGCCCAGTCGCCCGAGCGGTACGAGGAGCGACTGGCTCGCGCGGCGGCCGCGGTCGCCGAGTGGCTCGGCGGGCTGCCTGCGTCCCGGCAGGGACTCGGCCCCGACGCGCGCCTCGACACCTCACCAGCCGCGGGACCGGATACGGGCACGGGCACGGGTGCGGATACGGGCACGGGTGCGGGGCACGGTGCCGGGCGGGCCGCCGCGCCGGACGAGGCCGCCGAGCAGGCGCGTACAGCTCTGGAGGCCCTGCGGCTGGTCCATCTGCCCTTCCTGGAGCGCCCCGCCTCGCCCTCGGTGCACGACCGCGCCCTCGCCCAGGCGGCCATGGCGCTCCGGCGGTTGGGCTGCCATGTGGAGAACCTCGCGAGTGCCACGCCCGTCGAGCCCGCCGCAGCCGGCCGCGCGCTGCTGGCCGACGTACGGCAGGCGCTGCACCGTACGGCGGACTCGTTGGCGGCCGGGGTGACACCGGCGGACGCCCCCGCGCTGCGCGACGGCCTCGCCGCACTGGCGAACGAACGGGCCGGTGCCCTGCGGGCCGACCCGGATGGCTGGGCACGGCGCGCGCAGTGGGACGTACTCGCCCGCCAGGCCGCACTGCACAGCCAGGTCTTCATCACTGCGGCCCGGGTCGCAGCCGAGGGCGGAGCCGCCGTCGAGCGGGTGGCGGCGCCCTTCCGCTACGCCCGGCAGTCCGCCGCCACCCTCTGGATGCGACGCTTCCACGCCCACCTCACGCGGCGGTCGGTCTACTGGCAGGGGGCCGTACGCACCGGCCTGGCTCTGGCGACCGCCCGGCTGGTGGTGGAGCCGCTGGAGCTGACACACGGTTTCTGGGTGCTGCTCGCGACATTGACCCTGATGCGTGGCACGGCCGCCGATACCCGGGCGTCGCTGCGGCAGGCGATGACCGGCACGCTCTACGGCGCGGTCGCGGCGGCCGTGGTGCTGACCGTCGTGGCGGATCACAGCGTGGTCTACCGGGCGGCCCTGCCCCCGGTGATGTTCGGCGCCTTCTGCGCGACGCTGCTGGGGCCGGCGGCGGTCCAGGCCCTGTTCACGCTGGTGGTCTCGATGGCCTTCGCCCAACTGTCGGAGGTCACCTGGACGCTGGCCGAGGTGCGGTTCGTCGACGTGCTGGTGGGAGGCGTGGTCGGCGCTCTGATCGGCATGGTCGCCTGGCCGCGGGGGAGCGCGAGCGAACTGCGCCGGCTGTCGGGCGAGTTCATCGCGCGCGCCGGAACGGCCGTGCGCAGCGCCGTCGATGCGGCGTGCTGCCCGCGGGGGGACACGGACTCGGCCGCCGCGGCACGCATGGCGGGCGAACAGGCCCGGCACACCATGGGGCTGGCGCAGGCGGCGTACGAGCTCCACCTGTCCGAGCGGCCCGACCCCGTTCTGCGGCACGTGGACTGGCAGGCGATTCTCGGAGCGGGGAAGGAGATGGTGCTGGGAGCGGAGGGTCTGGCGGTCCACTACCCGCCCGGGGCGCTGGACGCGGGGCCGGGGGTGCGGACGTACCTCACCGGCGCGGCCGACCTCGTCGAGGAGGGCGGCGAACGGCTGGCCGCCGGGCTCGGCGAGGGAGCAACGGCCCCCGCAGCCGGTCACCACCCGGGCGCTGCCCTGTCCGGTTACCGGTCGATGGACCGCGCGCACAGGGCCGTCCCCGAGCGCCAGGCGGCTGGGGGCAGTCCCATGCCCGTGCTGCCCGTGGTGCCCCCGGTCGACGCGACGATGGACAGCCATGCGGTCCTCGCCGCGACGAACACCGCGGTCTGGCTGCACCTGGTCACCGTGGATCTCCGCAGACTGGCCCGCGAGCTGGCAGCCGGCCCGCAGCCGTCCGAAAAGGTGGCCAATCCGTAGCCGCGGCAATGCGTACGACAGCCCGCAGTTGCCAGTGGCGCCAACCCGATGTGATGGCGGAGCCTTCCTTCAGTTCGTGGGTGGGGCCATCAACGCTTCTCGTTTGCATGGCGTCAGGCCGAGACGGCAAGGCGGCCCGCACCGGCTCTGGGACGAGGTGGAGTCGGCGCTCACGACTTGGTGCACGCCGCCCTCCGCCCACGGCTGACAGCTCTGCCCCGCGCCGATGCACGGGCTCCGCGGAGGCCCGGACTCCACCGACGCACACTCCACGACGCCCGGAATCCGCCGCCGCGCCACCCCCGGCGCGAGCGGCGGCCGGCTGCCGCGCCCGGATCTACAGCGCGTCGACCGCGCTCACCTTCCAGCCCTCGGACGTCTGCACCAGCGTCATCCGCACCCTGTTGAGGTCCAGGCGCGGCCCGGAGACCTGGGTGCTGTTCGTGATCTGGTTCATGAACAGCAGGACGACGGCCTTGTCCGGCGTGGCGGACACCACGGAAGCAGCCGGGGCCCCACCGCTGGAGGGCTTGGCCACTGTGGCCTTCACCACACCCTGGTACTTGGTGGAGGTCGGGGCGACCACCGTCTTGGTCGTCTTCTGGTACTGCTCGCGGAAGTCCCCGGTCAGATGGCTGCGCGCCGCCGCGAAGTCCTTGTCCAGATGCCGGTAGTCGTAGGAGAGGATCACCGGAGCCGCCTTCTGGGCCGCGGCCAGGGCCTCCGTACGCGCGGTGTCCGCCCGCCCGGCGTCGCGGAACTTCCATCCGAGCACCGCGACGGCGACCAGGCCGATCACCACGAGGACGGCGAGGACGGCGCTGACCAGACCAGGCCGGTGGCGGGACGACTTCCCGGCAGCCGCCGTGTCGCCGCCCTCCGCGGCCTCGGCGTCGGCTTCGGCGGTCCGGGTCTTCGCTCCGGCCCCCTCCTTGACCTTCTCCTTGGCCTTGGAGTCCTCCCTGAACCATGCTTTTTTCCTGGTCCGGGTCTCCTCCGCCGGTTCCTGCCGTGCGGACTCGTCGCCGGATTCCTCCGGCCGGTTTGCTCTCTCGGCTCGCTTGGCCGCGGCGCGGGCGGCCGCCGCCACGGAACGCTGCCGGGGAGTGCCGGTGCCGGAACGCCCTCGAACAGTCGAATTCGCCACGGTGTTTCTCCTCACTGGCGGTGGAGCGGGTGGTGCGGGTGGTGCGGGTGGTGCCGGTACTGCCGTTGCCGGCGCTGCTGCCGGTGGAGCGAACGCGGCCGGCCGGGGACCGCGGTGACCCGGCGGGGGTGCCGGATCACCGCGTCAGTCGCAGGAGCGACAGCAGCCACAGCGGCCGCGTCAGCCGACGAACTCGACATCCGAGGTCAGCCATCGCCCGCCCTCATGTACGAGGTCGAGCTGCAATCGGTAGTTGCGGGCCTGCCCCTGCGGCGCGGCCGCATTGGACACCTTGCTGTCGACGACGACCAGCACGCGGGCGGCGCGGTCGTTCGCCCGGGCGATACCGGCTTCCAGGACCTGCCCCTCAGAGACCGACTTGTTGGCGGCCACCAGCTTCGTCAGCTGCTTCGTCCGCGCGGAGAACTGCTTCTTGAACTCACCCGTGGCGCTGCTCAGGACGTTCTTGCTGTCCCGGTCGTAGTGCCGGTAATCGAGCGAGGTGAAGTTGAGCGCGGACTGCCGGGCCGCGGCCACGACGTCCTGGTTCCGACTCTCCTCCTGGTGCTGCTGGTACAGCTGATATCCGAAATAGCCGGACACCAGGGCCAGCACGACGGCCGCCGCAGCGAGTCCCGCTGCGAAGCCCCTGCCCCGGCGGGCGGCGCGCACCGCGCCGCCCCCGAGGCGGCGCACCAGCTGCGCCGTCCAGGCCAGGAAGCGGCGCAGCGGCCGTACCGCGGGCGCCTGGAAGAGGGCGGTCATGCCATGGGTCCAACCAGCAGCCATTGCCATGACTCCTTTCCGAACGTGCTCTGTGCTCCGCCCGTCGAGCCGATCTGGACGGACGTCCCACCGGGCCCGCTGAGGGTTCCGGTCTCCGGATCGTACGGGGTGACGAACGATGCCTGGTCAGCGCCGCCCGACGACCCCGAGCCCGCGGGCCGTGGGGCATTCTGCGCGCCGCGGACCGACGTCTTGCCACCGCGCGGGGCGGTGCACCGGGCGGAGGTGTTCGCCGAGCGCTCACCGGTCTCGGACGGGGAGCGCCGCTGGGTACCGTACCCCTGTCGGCACGCAGGTGGGTGGTCGCCGTTGGCCACCATTCCGAAGTGCGTGGTGCCGTCCCCGGGAATCACGGTGTAGCTGCCCGCGACGACCACCGGGAAGGTGACCAGCGACTGCTCCACGCCGGGGAGCCGGGCCACGGTGACCTGCCCGCCGCTGATCAGGTTCCCCAGCAGGACCGGCAGGGCCGACCGGTTCGCCTTGAGCAGCGAGTCCAACTCGTGTGCCGCGGACGTACCGCTGCCCATCAGCTTGCGGATGTCCCCGTCGCTGGCCTTGATCTGGCCGGTGAGGTCCGCCAGGTCGCGGGAGAACGACTTGATCGCCGAGCCCTTGTCGATCTGCGTCTTGAGGACCTTGTTCGAGTTGTCGATCAGCGAGATCGTCTGCGGGAGCGAGTCGCTCGCCGAATCGACCAGCGCGTTGCCCGAGTCGACCATGCGGCTCATGCTCGGGCCGGTCCCGGCGAACGCTTTGCCCAGCTCGTCGACCGTGATCTGCAGGTCCTTGTGGTCCACCGAGGTGACCAGCCGGTCCATGCTGCGGACCAGCTTGGTGGTCTGCATCGGCACCCGGGTGTCCCGCTGCTTGATGCTGCCGCCCTCCTGCAGATACGGGCCGCTTCGTATCCGCGGCTGCAGATCCACATACTGCTCGCCGACCGCCGAGCGGTTCGCCACCACCGCCACGCTGTCCTCGGGGATCTGCGGCCCGTCCTCGAGCTCGAGGTCCACCGAGATGCCCCGGCCGGCCAGCCGCAGCTCGCCGACCCGGCCCACGGGCACGCCGCGGTAGGTGACCTCGGCGCCGGAGAAGATGCCTCCGGAGTCCTTGAAGTCGGCCCGCACGGTGTATCCGCTGCCGGTGACGGTGTCGACCAGCCCGGTGTACTCGGCGCCTACGTACGAGCACCCGATCGCGGTGACAGTGGCGAAGGCGACCAACTGGGCCTTGACCGTAGGAGTGATCACGGTTGCATCCCCCTCGTCATGAGGTCGGCGAGCGCGATGGAGACACCGCTTGGGTAGCGCGATCCGCCGGAAAAGGCGTCACCGCCGTGCAGCGAGCTCTGGGTGATCCCGGGCACATCCGGCAGTTCGGGAGCTTCCGGGTCCTTGGGGTCCGTGGGGTCCTCGGGCTTCGTGGGATCGTCGGGGAGCCCTGGGAGCTCCGGCTTCTCCTCGCCCGGCTTCCTGGGCTTCTTGGAGTCGCCGCCACCGCTACCGCCGGTGTTGTTGCCGTAGATGCTCTTCAGATCGAGATCCGCGGTGATCTTGAGGTTGGTGTAGTCGCCCTTGATGGCGCCCGTGACATTGCGCGGGAACGGATACGACGTCATCAGCTCAAGCGCGTTGGGAAGATCGGAGCCCGCCTTGTTCAGCTGGTGCAGGATCGGCTGCAGATGCTGGAGGTTGGCGACCGTGTCGGCCTTGGAGGCGTTGATCACCTTGGAGCCGACATTGCCGAGTTTGGACAGCGAACCCAGCATCCGGGTGAGGTTGCTGCGCTGGTCGGCCAGCACCTTCAGGGCACCCGGCATGGTGTCGACGGCCTCGCCGATCGCGGTCTTCTCCTTCCGCAACCGCGTGGCCAGCCTGTCGACGCCCTCCAACGCGCGGATGATCTCGCCGCGCTGCGCGTCGAGGCCGCCGATGAAGGTGTCCAGCTGGGTGAGCAGGGACTTGACCCGGTTCTCACGGCCGTGGAGAGCCTTGTTCAACTCCTGGTTGATCGTCCTGAGTTGGGCCACCCCACCGCCGTTGAGCAGCGCCGACAGGGCGGACAGCACTTCTTCGATCTCCGGGTTGCGGCCGCTGCGGGAGAGCGGGATCTTCGCGCCGTCGGTGAGCCTGCCGACCTCCTCGCCGTCCGTGGGAGCGGCCAGCGAGACGTACTTCTCACCGAGCATGCTGGTCTGGCCGAGCTCGGCGACGGCGTTGCGCGGCAGCTTCACTTTGTTGCCGATGCGCAGCCGTACGCGCGCCTGCCAGCCGTCCAGCTCCACCTTCTCGACGGCGCCCACGGTGACGTTGTTGACCTTCACCGCGGACTGGGGCACGAGATCGAGGACATCCCTGAAGTGCACGGTGACGTGGTAGGCGTCGTCGTCGGCCGCGGCGCCGCCGGGCAGCGGAATGTCGGCGAGCCCGTTGAATCCGCAGCCGGTGAGCAGCATCGCTCCGGCGGCCGCCCACAGCACCGCCTTCCGGGCGTGCGCCCGCTGTACGGGCCTTCTGTAGCGGGCGCTCATGTCCGGGCCTCCAGGATTCCGCCGAACGTCTTGTCCACCGATGGCGTCCCCGCGACCGGCTTGGTCGCGCCGGTGTGCGGGTCGGCCTTCGGTAGATCGGGCAGGGAGTCGAACAGCTTCCGCAGGTCCGTGCAGTCGCGTGCCTTGCCGGTCGTCTTGAGCACCGAGCACAGCAGCGATGCCGGATCCTGAGGCTCGTGCTCGTCGCCGTTGTTCCGGGTGTCGAGCGCGCCGGCTGCGGGGTTGTAGGCGTTCTGCAGGTTGCCCAGTCCGGCGGGCACGACATCCATCAGCTCCGCCAGCGCGTCGCGCTGGGTGACCAGCACGCGGGTGACCTTGCTGAGGCCCTTCACATTGGAGGTCAGCGACTTCTTGTTCGCCTTGACGAACTCGGCGACGTCGGCGAGCGCGCCCGCCAGGTTCTTCAGCGCCTCCCCGAGGTCCTTGCGCTCCCCGGAGAGCTGACTGGCGACTTTCGCCAGGCTGTCGTTGAACGAACGGACGTTGTCGTCGTCGGCCGCCAGCGCGGTGGTGAACACCTGCAGATGCCGTACGGTCCCGAACAGGTCCTTCCTGCCGTGGGACAGGGTGGTGACGGCCTGCGAGAGGTCCTCGACCATCTGGTGCATGTGCCGGCCCTGCCCCTGCAGGTTGTCCGCGCTGACGCCGAGGAGCCGGGACAGCGCCCCGTCCTTGTTGGCGCCGCGCGGCCCGAGCGCTTCGGTTGTCGTGTGCAGGCTGTCGAAGACCCGGTCCAGCTCGACCGGGACCGCCGTCCTGCGCTCGGGTATGACCGCGCCGCTCTTCATCGCGGGGCCTTTGTGGTAGACCGGCAGCAGCTGGACATAACGGTCACTGACCACCGAGGAGTTGATGATCGCGGCCTGGGCGTCGGACGGGATCTTGCGCTCCGGCCCGTACTCCAGATCCACCCGGACCCGGTGGCCCTGTGGCGTGATCTTCTTGACCTCACCGATCTTCACGCCGAGGACGCGCACATCGGAACCGGGGTAGATACCGACCGTCCGCGGGAAGTACGCGGTGACCTTGATCGGGTCCGACTGCGGCCAGAGCGCTACGGTCAAAAGCCCGGCGATGACCGACAGCACGGTGGCGAGCGCCAGTCGGCGGACGAGGCGCCGGCTCATCGTGACCCTCCCGAAGATGGTGTTCCTGAGTCGCCGCTCCGTGGGACCACGGGCCCGGCGGGCACCAGGTTCTGGACATAACTGTCGAACCAGCGGCCGTTGCCCAGCGTGTTGGTGAAGAGCCGGGCGTAAGGCGCGAGCAGCTTGACGCTGCGGTCGAGGCTGGACTGGTTGCGCTCCAGCATCGAGACCACCTGGTTCAGCCGGCTCAGCGCCGGACCGATCTGCTTGCGGTTGTCCTCGACCAGGCCGGAGAGCTGGATGCCGAGTGCGCTGGAGCTCTTCAGCAGGGCGTGGATGACCCGGCGCCGCCTGTCGATCTCCCGGAACAGCTTGTCGCCGTCGGCCATCATCTTGGTGAGCTCGCCCGAGCGGTCGGAGAGCACTCCGGTCACGCCGTTGGCGTGATGGAGGAGTTCGCGCAGCGACTTGTCGCGCGAGGCCACGCTCCGGGAGATCTTCGACAGCCCCTTGATGGACGCTTTCACCTCGGCCGGTGAGTCCTTGAAGGTCGTGGAGATGGTGTTCATGGCGGTGGCCAACCGCTCGTGGTCGACCTTCTCCGAGGTGGTCGTCAGATCGCTGAACGCCTGCACCACGTCGTACGCCGAGGTCGTACGGCGCAGCGGGATCTCGGTTCCGGGTTCCAGGTTGCCGGGGCCCTTCGGCTGCAGCGCGAGGTACTTGGAGCCCAGGATCGTCTTGACCCGGATGGCGGCGCCGGTGTCCGTACCGAACTGCGGGTCGCCCTTGACCCGGAAGGTCACCTTGACGTGGTCGCCGTCCAGATCGACCTCGTCGACCTTGCCGACCTTGACCCCGGCGATACGGACCTCGTCGCCGTCCTTCAGACCGCCCGCCTCGGAGAAGGCGGCGCTGTACTCGTCCCCGCTGCCGATCAGCGGCAGGTCGTCGACGTTGAACGCGGCGGCGACCAGCAGCGTGATCGTGGTGAGGCCGATGGCCCCGATCTTGAGGGGATTACGCTCACGGAAGGGGATCATCGGCCACACCTGGCCTGGGTGGAATGGAACTCGGGGGTGATCTTCTCTCCGGTCTTGGGCAGCACGACCCGGCCGTCGAAGTCGCAGAGGTAGAAGTTGAACCAGGAGCCGTACGTGGCGGTGCCGGTCAACTTGTTGAGCTTGTTCGGCAGTCGCTTCAGGACGCCCTCCACGGTCTTCTCGTTGTCGTTCAACGTGCCGCTGAGTTCGGAGAGTTCGGCGATGTCGGCGCGGAGCGGCTTGCGGGTGTCGCCGATCAGGCCCGTGGTGGCCGTCGCCAGGTCGTTCATGCCGACCAGCGACTCACCGATGGCCTCGCGGTCCCCGGAGAGCCCGGAGATCACCCGCTGAAGCTGCTTGAGAAGCCCGGAGAAGCGGTCGCTGCGCTTGTCCACGGTCTTCAGCACGTCGTTGAGGTTGGTGATGACGGAGCCGATCAGCTTGTCCCGGTCGGCGAGCGTCGTGGTGAGGGACGCGGTGTGGGCCAGCAGGCTGTTCACCGTGCCGCCCTCGCCCTGCAGGGTCTTGATGATCTCGGTCGCGAGCCGGTTGGTGTCCTTCGGGCTCAACGCCGCGAACAGCGGCTTGAACCCGCCCAGCAGCGCGTTGAGATCGAGCGCGGGCTGGGTCCTGGAGATCGGGATCCGGCCACCGGGCTGCAGCACCTTCCGGCTGGACCCCGCCCCCTCCGTCAGCGCGATGTACCGCTGGCCGACCAGGCTCCGGTACCGGACGACCGCTCGGGTGCTGGTGAGCAGCGGCCGGTCCTGGAGGACGGTGAAGGTGACCTCGGCCCGTGTCCGGTCCTTGATCTGGATGTCGTCGACCTCTCCGACCCGTACTCCGGCAACCCTGATGTCATCGCCCTCTTCCAGGCTGGTGACATCGCTGAACACCGCGGAGTAGGTGTCCCGGGGGGTGAAGGAGATATTGACGATGGTGGCCGCGAGCAGCGTGGTCGCCAGCACGGTCACCACCGCGAACATGGAGAACTTGATCAGCGGTGCCGCAGTTTCTGTCGCCCTCATGCGACGTTCACCTCCGTTCCGCGAGCCATCGGACCGAAGAGCAGGGTCGCGACCGAAGGCACCTGGTCGGCGGGCACACCCATGACCGGGGCGACCAGCGAGCCGACGACCTGCTGTTCGGCCGCCGTGCCGGAGACACCGCCCATGGGGCCGGCTGCGGAGCCGCTGCTTCCCGACGTGCCGTCATCGAGCTTCGTCGGTGGCGCGGGACGGTTCGGGTGGGGCAGCCCTCTGCAGTTGGGGCCGGAGCGGTCGGCATACTTCGGCTCCTCGCCGGGGTCGTAGGCGGGTCGCGCTTGGACGAATTCCAGGGTGATGTGCATCTGTCCGCCCTTGAACGTCTGCTCGGCAGCCTTTTCCTGCCTCACCAGGCCCTCCAGCAGACAGGGGTACTGGGGCGAGTAGCGGTCGAACAGGGCGAGCGTGGGACGGGAGACCCGGCCCAGCGTGATGAGCCGGTCGGAGTTCTGCTCCAGGAAGCCCCGCCAGGTGTCGGAGGCGGTGGCGGTCCCGGTCAGGACCGACTCCAGCTGGGCCTGCTTCTCGATCAAGGTCCGGCTGTTGGAGACGGAGTTCTTCAGCACCCGCATCATGTCGGGGGCGGCATCCCCGTAGATCTCCGCCACATCGGCGAAGCGGGAGATGTTCCGCTGCATGTCGGGCATATGGGGGTTGAGCTTGCGGAGGTAACTGTCCAACCGGACCAAATTGTCACCGATCTTGTCCCCGCGCCCTTCGAGCGCGGTGGACCAAGCGGACAGCGTGGCGTTCAGCTTGCCGGGCTGGACCGCGCGCAGCAGCGGCAACAGGTTGTCGTTCATCTCCTGGAGCTCGATGCCCGCCTTGGTGCGGTCCTGGGTGATGACGTCGCCGGCGCGGATGTGCCGTTCCGACGACCCCGGAGGCGGGACCAGTTCGACGTACTTCTCGCCGAACAGGGTCTTGGGCAGCAGGCGTGCGTGGACATCGGCCGGGATGAGGCTGACGTGCTCCGGCTTGAGCGCGATGTCCAGGGTCGCCTTCTTGCCGTCGGCGTGCACCTCGCGGACCTCGCCGACGATCAGGCCGCGCAGCTTGACGTCCGACCGCGGGTCCAGTTGGTTGCCGAGGGTGTCCGCCTCCAGCGTGATCCGCACCACCGAGGTGAACACCTGCTGGTAGGTGGCGACGGTCAGCGACAGCAGCAGCGTGAGCACGGCGATGAAGACGATGCCGTACAGCCGCAGTTTCGTGGTCGGTATCGAAGTCGACATCGGCTACCCCGCTATCCGTACAGTCGTGCTGGCGCCCCAGATCGCCAGGCTGAGGAAGAAGTCGAGGATGTTGATCGCCACGATGGAGGTGCGCACCGCGCGGCCGACGGCGACGCCGACCCCTGCCGGGCCGCCGCTGGCGTAGTAGCCGTAGTAGCAGTGGACGAGAATGATCAGGACGGCGAAGACGATCACCTTCCCGAAGGACCAGAGCACGTCGACCGGTGGCAGATATTGCTGGAAGTAGTGGTCGTACGTGCCGGCCGACTGCCCGTAAAAGCCGGTGGTGATGGTCCGGGCGGCGAAGTAGGAGGACAGCAGCCCGACCACATACAGCGGGATCACCGCGACGAAGCCGGCGATCATCCTGGTGGTGACCAGGAACGGCAGCGAGGGGACGCCCATCACTTCCAGCGCGTCGGTCTCCTCGCTGATCCGCATCGCACCGAGCTGTGCGGTGAAGCCCGCGCCGACCGTCGCGGAGAGCGCGAGACCGGCCACCAGCGGAGCGATCTCACGGGTGTTGAAGTAGGCGGAGACGAAGGCCACGAAGTTGGACGTGCCGAGCTGGTTGAGCGCGGCGTAGCCCTGCAGGCCGACCTCGGTGCCAGTGAAGAAGCAGAGGAAGGCGATGACGCCGACCGTTCCTCCGACCACCGCCAGCGCGCCACGGCCGAAGCTCACCTCGGCCAGCAGCCGCAGCACTTCCTTCTTGTAGCGGCGCACAGTACGGCCGGTCCATGCTATGGACCGCCCGTAGAAGGCCATCTGCGAGCCCAGCTCCTCCAGGGAGCGCATCGGGCGTGCGAGCAAACGATCCGACAGAGCCATCCTCATCCCCTCTGCGGAACGATTTGGAAGTAGATCGCGGTCATCACGAAGTTGGTCACGAAGAGCAACATGAAGGTGATGACCACCGATTGGTTCACCGCGTCGCCCACGCCCTTCGGCCCGCCCTTCGCGGTCAGGCCCTTGTACGAGGCGACGATCGCGGAGATGGCGCCGAAGACCAGCGCCTTCAGCTCGGCCGCCCAGAGATCCGGTAGTTGGGCGAGGGTGGTGAAGGAGGCCAGATACGCGCCGGGGGTGCCGTTCTGCAGGATCACATTGAAGAAGTAGCCACCGGCCACGCCGACCACCGAGACCAGCCCGTTGAGCAGCACCGCGACCAGCATCGAGGCCAGCACCCGCGGTACGACCAGCCGGTGGATCGGGTCGATGCCGAGCACCTGCATCGCGTCGATCTCCTCGCGGATCTTGCGGGCCCCGAGGTCCGCGCAGATCGCGGTGCCGCCCGCTCCGGCGATGAGCAGCGCGGTGACGATCGGCGACGCCTCACGCAGCACCGCCAGCACCGAGGCCGCCCCGGCGAAGGACTGCGCACCGAGCTGCCGGGTCAGACTGCCGATCTGCAGCGCGATCACGGCTCCGAAGGGGATGGAGACCAGGGCGGTGGGGAGAATGGTGACGCTGGCGATGAACCACGCCTGCTGGATGAACTCCCGCACCTGGAAAGGCCGTCGCGGCAGGGTCCGCAGGACGTCCAGGGCCATGGCGAACAGGCTGCCCGTGTGCTTGAGCCCCGCTGTGGGCGAGAAGCTCATGCGCCCGCCACCTCCCGCGGGTGCCGTGCCGCCTCACGCTCGGCGATCATCTCCCACCGGGGCGAGCGGGTGACCCCGGGGCTGGGCAGCAGACGGGGGGTGACGCCCGAGCCGGACGCGCCCTTGCCGCCCTGGGGGCCCCGGTGGTCACCGGCGTGCAGGGCGGCGAGCTCCTGCTCGACCTGGGCCGCGTCCTTCTCCTCCGCCATCCCGATCGGACCCTGCATCCGGCCGTTGAGGAACTGCCGCACGACGGGTTCATCACTGGCGAGCAGATCTTCCCGGGCGCCGAACATCACCAGCTCGCGCCGGAACAGCAACCCGATGTTGTCCGGTATCGCCCGGGCCGAGGCGATGTCATGGGTAACGATCAGAAATGTCGCGTCGATCTGTGCGTTGAGATCGACGATCAGCTGGTTGAGATACGCCACGCGCACCGGGTCGAGACCCGAGTCGGGCTCGTCGAACAGAATGATCTCCGGGTCGAGCACCAGCGCCCGTGCAAGACCCGCCCGCTTGCGCATACCGCCGGAGATCTCGCCGGGCAGCTTATCCTCGGCGCCGATCAGACCGACCATGTCCATCTTTTCCAGGACAATCTTCTTGATTTCACTCTCCGACTTACGGGTGTGCTCCCGCAGCGGAAAGGCGATGTTGTCGTAGAGATCCATCGAGCCGAACAGCGCACCGTCCTGGAACAGGACACCGAACAGCTTCCGCACTTCGTAGAGGTCGTGTTCGCGCAGGGTGGTGATGTCCCGTCCCGCGATCTGGATCGAACCCCGGTCGGGCTTCAACAGGCCGACGAGCGTCTTCAGGAACACCGACTTGCCCGTCCCCGAGGGGCCGAGCATGACCGAGACCTCCCCGGCGGGCAGAGTCAGCGAGACGTCCTGCCAAATGACCTGGTGGCCGAAGGATTTCGTCAACCCTTCCACACAGATCTCGACACCCATCTGGGACACCCTTCAGCCGTGGACAAACGATTCGAGAGTCTGCACGCGGCTCGATGATCGGCGACGCGTACATGGGGCAGGAGTACGGAGAGCGAGAGCCGGGTGTGCGGACGAGAAGGAGGAGTGCCCGCACACCCGGCAGTTGAGATCACCGCGTTTTCAGGCCTGGCCAGGACGTACGGCCCGCAGAGTTCGCGGCGGTCGGCGCCATGGCGAGCGGAGGCCCGGCGGTCAACGCCGCAGAGCGGCCGGCGGCCGAGTACGTTCCACGCATGCTTCGAGCCACTGGGTGACTCTCCTCCCATGTCCGTGCTCCCGTCCCCGGAGCAGGTCTGTCATTTGCTCTACGGGGGCGGGCGGTGCGTCCGTCGCTGAAAAGAAGGATTTCTTTGCGTAGAAGCCCAGTTACCGCAGGTGACAGGGCAGATCGACGGGGCAGCGCAACGGGGCCGGGCAGCATCGACGACGGCGCGACCGGGCCGTCACGGCCGGGGCTCGGACTCGGGCGGGCTCAGGGCTCAGGGCTCTCGCTCAGGGCCCTGGCTCGGGCTCAGTGCCGGACTCCGGCTCGGGATCGGCTCACCGCTACGGCAGCCGCGTACTGTCCGGAAGGAGATCCCTGGACGTATCGCTGGGGCCGGTGGGACCGGTGGGACCGGTACTGGCGGTGGACCCGGTGGGGGCGTCACCCGGAATGACCGGCACCTCGGTCTTCGAGACGGTCTTCATCCTGGAGGACCGCGGAACGGAGGCAATCGACGGGACCGGCGGAACTTGCGGAACCTTCGCGCTGAACGACACCGCCGGGACCGACGACACGGAGGGGGCGGACAGCGTCGGCAGCGTCGGAAGCGACACCGTCTCCGGGAGCGCGGGCAGCATGCCTGCCGGCAGCGACACCGGACTCGTGGGAACCGGACCGCCGGTGTCCGGCTCGGCACGGGTGCCGTTCGCCGGGGGGATCTCCTGGCCGCGACCGGACTCGGGGGGCTTCGCCGTCTCCGAGTTGTAGGACCGCGGGGGGTCCGCGCTGTCCCATTCGTGTGCGTACGGAAGGGCCAGTCCCAGAATGGCCAGCGTCGCTGCGGTGGAGGCCACGGTCATCGCCTGAGCCGTACTCCCCGCCCGGGGCCGGCCGCGCCAGCACAGCAAGCCGGCGACGACCAGCGTCCCGGCCAGCGATTTGCGCAGGGTTCGCCGGGCCCTGGCGAGCAGCGACTCGACGGTCCGATAGCTCAGTCCCATCTTCCGGGCGACCTGGTCGACGTCCAGGTCCTCCGACTTGAGCCAGAGCGCCTCCGCCTGCCGGGAAGGAAGCTCCCCGCTGCGGCGCGCCAGCCACTTCGCCTCCGCTCGGTCGCACACCGCCTCGTCGACGGGGACCGGGCAGGGCGGGGTGAGCTTCGGCCAGCTGCGCGCCTCGGCCTCGCGGTAGACCTGCCGGTACCGGTCCACGCACAGGCGCATGGTCACCGTCGTCAGCCAGGCACCCAGCCGCTCGTGGTCGACGTACGGGTTCTCCACGGCGCGGATCATCGCCTCGTGCACCGCGTCCTCGGCGTCCTCGACGCTCATGGACCGGCGGCGCGCCACCTTCAGGAGATGCTCGCGGTGGCTCCATATGCGCTGCCAGCGCTCGTCCGAGCCACCGTCCGGTCCACCTCCACCCGATTGCTCGGGATACATATCCGTCGCCATAAGGGCCCCTTCGCACTGTTGGGACACATCAAATACCTGGAGCTCCCGGAATTGCGGTTTCGTGCATTACGGAGAACTAACGATGATGCGCAGGTCGCCATCACGGAAAAGTTCGTGCGGAGCACGGACCTCTCTGCTGGGAGCACCCGGCGGCCTTGGCCGAACACAATTGCGCCCGCTGCCGGACCCCTCGGACTCGGGCGCCGACGGGGGCCGACATTACCGCCCGGTACTCGCCTTGTGGAGGGGCCGGACGTGCTCAATCCGGATCGTTGCCAACCGTGCACAACACGGTGTCGAACAGGGAGTACGCGCCCCGGGCCGGTCCGCGACGGCAGGGAGAGCCCGCGAGACGGTGCAGGGCGGCGGACTCGGTGAGTCCGGACCGAGGCCCCGCGGTGCGGGGAGAACCGGTGCCCGCCGACGGTCCCGGGACAGCGCAAAGGCCCGCCCTCCGGAAGGGAGGAGCGGACCTTGGCGTGAACGCTTAGCGGTGAACGCTTAGCGGTGAACGCTTAGCGGTGAACGCTTAGCGGTGAACGGTGAACGGTGAACGGTGAACGGTGAGCAGAAGGCCGCCGGGCACTTCGGCTCTCCGTCCATTGCACCGCACATCCGGCGCACGCACCGTACGGGCCGTCCCCGCCCCAACGAGGGCTGCCCATACGGTCAGTGCGTCAGAAGGTGATCAGGCGTTGATGCCGCCGAAGGCGGGCGCAGCCGGGGCGGCCGGGAAGGCGCCGAAGACCGGCAGGGCGGGGATGTTGGCGGCGTTGGTCAGGTCGGCCGGGGCGGCGGGGGCCAGGCCCTGCGCGCCGGCGGCGGCGTCACCGGCGATGCCCTGCGCGTCGGTGCTGACGGTGGCGGCGAGGCCCTGCGCGAACGGCTTGGCATCAGCGGCGACACCCTTGGCGAACGGGGTCGCGCCGGCCGCGACACCCTGCGCGAAGACGCCCGCGTCACCGGCGACCAGCTGCGCGAAGGGTGCGGTCTGTCCGGCCACGTTGCCGGCGAGCACACCGGCACCGCCGGCGGCCTGCTGCGCGACCGGGGTCACCTTGACGACGGCCTCGTAGGCGACGGGGGGCAGGACGTCGGTGGCGGTCTGGTCCACGGTCGGGCGGGCACCGGCCACGGCACCCTGACCGGCGGCGGTCAGCTGCTCGAGACGGGAGGCGGCCAGGGCCAGGCCGCTGAGCAGGTCCTCGGTCTTGCCGGGGGCGGAGGGCGCGGCCGGCGCGGAGGGCAGGTCGGAGGGAGCGGTGGGGGTGGCCGGAACGGCCGGGGCGGCGGGCGCCGCGGGAGCGGCCGGGACACCCGGGGCGGCCGGCAGCTTGCCCTTGACGGTCTTGACGGTCTTACCGGCCTTCTTGGTGGCCTTCTTGGCTGCCTTCTTGGCGTCGGCCTCACCGCCGGTGACGCCCTGCAGCTTCTGCTGAGCGGTGTTCTTGGCGCCCGAGACGGTGCCGGTCACATCGCTCAGGCCGTCGGTGGAGGGCAGGCCGCCACCGAGCTTGCCGGTCGCCTTGCCGGCCGTGCTCTGGGCGGTCTCCTTGACGGTGTCGCTGGAGGGCGCGGTGTCCTGCACGGACCCGGCCACACGGGTCGCGGTGTCGGTCACGGAGCCGGTGGAGGGAACGTCGGGCAGCTCCTCCGCGGACGCGGCGGCGGTGCCGAGGGCCCAGAGGCCGGTGGCGGCAGCTGCGATGACAAAGGAACGACGGATGTTCTTACGCATGAGGGGGGTCCTTCGAAATCAAGGGGTTTCCGGGGGATGGGCAGACCTGTTCCGCCCCCGCAGCGGCAGGTCCAAAAGGCGGAGGAACGGCCTGCCCTAGCCCGGGAATTCGAGGATTTCGGTGGATCGCTCACGCGTCGGCGCAGAACTCGCCTCGCGCACCGCGCCGGCCGGCAGACCGTAGCGCGGGGTGTCCGACACCGGAGTGGCGTGCGAGTCCCCACCACGGGGGCCGCTGCTGTCTCCGGCGTTCTGGGACGTGGACCCGCTCTGCGCGGGTGCCTGGGGGAAGTGCGCCGGGAGCCGGTCCCGGTGCTGCTGCGCGTCGTCGGCGTCCGCCTGCTCCGCGCGGTGCTGCTGCGAGGAGAGGTCGGCGGCGAGGACGGTGGCGCGGTCGGCACGGCTGTCGGCGGTCTGCTTCGCAGCGCCTGCCGAGGTGTCGGGTGCCTGCAGGCCCGGGCCCTGGCGGCCGGTCTCCGGCCGCTGGCTGTTCTCGTCCCGGCTGCTCTCGGGCAGTCGTACGGGACCTCCGGTGGTGTCCTCGACGAGGTCACCGGCGGGGCGGGCGAGCCGCTCCGTCCGCCCCGCGATCGGCCGTACCGACTCCTTGACCGCGTCCTTCGCGGTCACGGTCTTCCGCTGCCCCTCGGGCTTCGCGGAGTGCCGCTGGGGGTCCTCGGCCAGATGCTCCTTGGCCTTCTCCCGTACGTGCTGGGCCGGAGCGAACAGCTTCCCGCCGTGCGACGAGCCATCCGACTCCGCCGCGTGGGCACTGCCGCCGAAGAGGAAGGCGAGTCCCAGCAGGCCCCCGAGAAAGAGAGCCACGAGCAACGCACGCCGCGCCACCACGGTGCGCGGACCGCGCACCGTGACAGGTATGACGTACGAAGCAGACAAGGGGGATACCTTCCGGTACGACAACAGGCTGCGTCCTCATCGGGTAAGTGCCCCGAGTTTTGCAGCAGTTCCGGGTGACGAGATTGATCCTTGCATGATCGAAGGGGGGCCGCGCAAGTTCCGTGTTACCGATGAGCCGCCATGTCCGATATGAGAAAACGCGATCGTTCCTCCGAACCCCCGTGGGAAACATTCCGGCAACCTGTGAGTCACCAACTCCCTTCCCCACGACGGTTCCCAGCCGGTATCCGACGAAGGAACCGCTTCACCGCGCACCCCGAATGCGTCGCCCTCAGCCGGGTTGTGATCAGCGTCATGACAATCCGGACCCGCCGACAGCACGGGTGTCGCCTCCGCGATGGCACGTAGTTTCGCTCACACGGCGAGCAATTCAGCGGTAAGCAGACCTGACCCCCTGGCCACAAGCTGAGACTGGAACTGTGACGGCGGCACGAAAGACACCCACCCCGCCGCAGACGCCGTATCAGCCGAACAAGAAAGCCCAGGTCAAAGAATACCTGGGCTTTCCTTGCGTGGAGCCGCCTAGGGGAGTCGAACCCCTGACCTACGCATTACGAGCACGCTAGGGATCATGTTGACCCGTGATGCGCGATCGCGTCACGTCCCGTCTTCGCAGATCAGAGCACCTGTCGCAATCCCGCTGTTCGTGCCCCGTGTTGCACCGTCCAAAGGCGTCCGCGCTCCCCTTGCGCTCCCCTGACCTTCATCCGTGACAGACCAGGACCGGACAGCCATCGCCTGTGGCACCTCAGACGGCTCTTGTCAGCCTCCCATAACGCTCACTTCCCGGGCAGCACGACAAATACCGAGTTGACAGTGCCCGTGACGTACGTCAGCACGCTTTCTCGGCATCTTGGGTTGTCGGCCCGCACCGAGGGCCGAAGTCAGGAGTGGTCATGGTGGTGGCTGGAGCCACCGCCGATTCTGCCGGGCTTCTGGCCGGGGGCGGTCACCACGAACTGACCCATCAGGCCCTGGTCCTCGTGGCACAGCACATGGCAGTGGTACATGTACGGGAACCCGGGGTCGCTGTGGTCGCGGAAGCACCGTCGAGCACCGGGGTCGCGCAGCCGCCGCAGACTCCGTCCTCGCAGGAGAAGTCCAGGGTGGGCCCGACCTCCTGAAGGGCGGTCAGCAGGCTGGTGCCTGGGGGCACCGCAACGATCCTGCCGCTGCGGGCGAGTTCGGCCTCGAAGGGCGTGTCCGATCCCGCACCGGACCGCGCGGCGGCGGCGAAGCGCTCCAGGTGCAGCCGCCCATGGGGGCAGGCCGCGGGCATGGCCGCTGCGACCGCGTCCATCAGCGGGGCGGGCCCGCAGCAGTACACCGCGACGCCCCGCGGCGCGTGGGCCAGGAGCTCGGCGAGGTCGGGACGCGGATCGGTGTCCGAGGCCGACACCAGGACTCGGTCCGGGTAGTCGCGCAGGAGGTCGTCGGCGTAGGCCATGGCCCGCCGTGATCCGCCCCGGTATTCCAGCCGCCAATCGGCGCCCCGGGACGCCAACCGGCGGATCATCGGCAGGAGCGGTGCGATGCCGACGCCGCCCGCGAGGAACAGATAGGACGGGGCGTCGGCGAGGGGGAAGTGGTTGCGGGGGCCGCGAACCGCGACAGCCGCCCCGGGGGCAAGGGTCTGCGCCTCGACGGAGCCGCCGCGGCCGCGCGGTTCGCGCAGTACGGCGATCCGGTAGACGTCCCGCCGCTCGGGATCACCGCACAGCGAGTACTGGCGTACCGTCCCCGACGGCAGGACCAGGTCGATATGCGCCCCCGGCTGCCAGGCCGGCAACTCCCCGCCGTCCGGGCGCCGCAGTTCCAGTTCCACGACCTGCTCGGCGGCTCGGCGGACGGCGGCCACGGTCACCCGCGTCTGCGCTGCGGGGACCCGCTTCGCACTCGGGCCTGCGGATCGCGCCGCCGCGGCCCGCGACCCCAACGGGTCCTGCCGCCGGGCTTGAAGACGGAGAGGAACACCGCGGTCCACAACAGAACAGTGAAGACAACCAGGCAGACCACCAGGGCGAGGCCCGTGCCGCCGGGCTCCTGGGACGGCTCGAGAGCCCGGAGCTCCTTGATCCACTTGTGCTCGAAGAAGGCCGCGAACAGCGGCAGGCTCAGGGCGATGACGAACTTCAGCAGCACCCACCAGTGCCGTATCAACCCCCACGGCGTGCCCAAGGAGACCACGACACCGGTGATCAGGGCCAGCGCCATGCTCGGGATGACCAGCGTGAGGTCGAACAGGTGCATGATGTCGTACGCGGTACGCCGCGTTCCGTGGCCGTCGGCGGTCAGCCCCACGACGGACATGACCACCATCGCCAGCGACAGCCCCATCCAGCTGACACTGAAGCCGATGTGCAGCATCAGCCAGACCTTGCGCGCCCTGCGCCCCAACTGCGGGAAGCGCGGCTTCATCAGCACGGCCAGCACCGCCGACCCGAGCATCCCGCCCAGCGGCTCGTAGTTGCCGAAGCTGAAGAGGAACTGCAGCGGGACGAAGGCGAGGTGAAAGACGATCAGCGTCCGGCGGGCGCGGGCCCCCGACGCCGGCCGTCCCAGCCCCCATCCGGCGACGGCCACCAGCGCCACCGCCAGCAGATACCCGACCACACCGGCCATCTGGAGCACGGGGAACGCGGGATCCGGGCGGACGTACAGGACGACAGCTGCGACCAGGCAGAAGAGGGCGAAGACTCCTTGCGCCGCCCGCGACGCACCGTTGTTCCGCCGACACGGGGCGCCGTCCGGACCGGCGATCGGGCCGGGCGCCGTGGTGTGCTCCGGGCGCTGCGCGGGGCTATGGGGATTCGTAGAGGACATGGCCTCAGCGTCGGCCGGGCGGCGCCTCTCGCACATCGGCCGTTCCCCGCCCGCTGATCGGCGGAAAGGCGCAGGCCGCACCCGTCCGCGTACAACGAAAGACTGACCCTGCCCGGTTCGCGGTCCGGTTAGGGTCGTGCGCCATGGAACGGAGTTCCCGGTACGCGGCGGCCGTCAGACGCTTCCGCCCGGTCATCGAGGTGCGGGTCGCGGTTGCCGTGGCCGTGGCCGTGGCCGTCAGCACGGCTACCCGGGACGGCGGTTCGGCGAAATTCGCGTATGTCGACTATCCCGGCGGGCAGCCGCCCCTGTGGCTGGCTGCCGGGCTGGGGCTGCTGGTCGGCGCGGCGGTCTGGCAGCGACGACGCCGTCCGGAGCTGCTGCTGGTCGCCGCTCTTACCGCCTTTGTGGTCCTGTCGGCGTGGATCGTGGTGATGCTCGCCCAGTTCACGCTGGCGGAGCGGACGGCCTCCTGGCGCAAGTCGGCGGTCGCCACCACCGCCGTCCTGGCGGTGGTGATCGTCCCGGTCTGGCGGATGGGCGGCCCCGATGCCAGCGCCCCCATGGGCCTGGCGATCGGTGTCGTCCCGGCACTGATCGGGCTGTACGTGGGGACGCGCCGCGAGTTGCTGGCGGGGCTGCGCGAGCGGGCCGAGCGGGCCGAGCGCGAGCAGCAGCAGCGGGTGGAGCGGGCACGCAGCGACGAGCGCGCCCAGATCGCCCGCGATATGCACGATGTCGTCACCCACAGGGTGTCGCTGATCGTGCTCCATGCCACGGCCCTGGAGGCGACCAAAGGCGACAACGCCGTCACCATCGGCCGGCAGATCGGCGCCATCGGACGCGAGGCACTAACTGAACTCCGCTCGCTGGTAGGCGTGTTGCGCGCCGACGAGGCGGCGCCGACCGCGCCGCAACCCGGTCTGGCCGACCTGGAGGCGTTGGTCGACGCCTCGCGCCGGGCGGGCACACCGGTCACCCTGGAGACGGCCGACCCCATCGGAGCGGCGGCCGCGGGTCTACCCGCCCTGATCGAGCATGCCGTTTACCGCGTCGTCCAGGAGGCCCTGAGTAACGTCCGCAAACACGCGGGACGGGCCAGGACCCGCGTCCGGATCTCCTGCACCCCGCAGCTGCTGCACCTGGCGGTGACCAATGAGCATGGCGCCGCCGGACCCGAGCAGGGCCTGCCGAGCGGCGGACACGGCCTGCTCGGCATCGCCGAGCGGATCCGGCTCCTGGGCGGCACCCTGGACGCCCGGCCGACCCCGGAGGGCGGATTCGAGATCTCCGCGCAGGTCCCGCTCGACCCGAATGCGGTCAGGCCGGAGGCAGTCCGATGAGCGGGAGTGACCCGACGCGGGTGCTGATCGTGGACGACGAGTGGATGGTGCGCTCGATGCTGCGCACCATCATGGAGTCCGCACCCGATCTGACGGTGGTGGGCGAGGCCGCCGACGGCGCCGCCGCGCAGCGCATGGCCGCGGCCCTGCGGCCCGACGTGGTCCTGATGGACATCCGCATGCCGGGGGCCGACGGGCTGACCGCCACCGAGCGGATCACACAGGCTGCCTCCGCCCCGCGCGTCGTTGTCCTCACCACCTTCGACCTGGACGAGTACGTGCGCGCGGCGATCCGCAACGGCGCCGTGGGCTTTCTGCTCAAGGACGCCTCGGCGGAGGAGATGATCACCGGGGTGCGCAGCGCCGCTCGCGGCGACGCGATGCTCGCGCCGCGGGTGACCCGGCGGCTGCTGCGGCACTTCGCGGCCGACGACGCGCGCGATACTCGGGACGACCGCCGCAGGACGGAAGCCCGAGAACGGCTCCAGGTGCTGACGGCGAAGGAGCGCGAGGTGCTCGCGGAGCTGGGCGGCGGGTTGTCCAACACCGACATCGCCGCCGCCCTCGGGATGAGCGAGGCGACGGTGAAGACCCATGTCAGCCGGATCCTCACCAAGCTCTCCTGCACCAATCGCGTCCAGGCGGCCATCCTCGCCCACCACGCCGGACTCCTGGATTGAGGCTTGACCGAGCAGGCCGCCACCACGGCCATCGTCGACCGCCTGACGTTCAACGGCACGATCATCGAGACCGGCACCGACTCCTAATGGGCGGTGAAGCGGGTCATCACCGACCGACTCCGGAGCCGAGGAACCCGCCAAGGCCAGCTGACCACCTGAGACGCGACTCGACGGCCCGCTTCAGGGCAGCCCCGGGAGGCAAAACAGCCCGGCCGGGGCCAGCCGGTCACTTTCGCCAGAACAGGTGGTGCGTCACACCGCTCGGACTGGGCACGACCTCCAGGTGGAACCGGTCGAGCAGCTCATCGGGTGACTCCCAGAGCCGTGCCCCGGATCCGAGCTTCACCGGCGAGACCGCCACATGCAGGGTGTCGACGAGGTCGGCATCGAGGAACTGCCGGATGGTGGTGGCCCCGCCGCCGAGCCGGACGTCCTTGCCCTGCGCCGCCTCCCGCGCCTGTGCGAGGACCGTGGCCGGGTCGCCGTCGACGAAGTGGAAGGTCGTGTCGGAGAGTGTGAACGAAGGACGCTTGTGGTGGGTCATGACGAACACCGGGGTGTGGAACGGAGGTTCGTCTCCCCACCAGCCCTGCCACTCGTGGTCCTGCCAGGGGCCGCGCTGCGGCCCGAACTTGTTGCGGCCCATGATCTCGGCGCCGATGTTGCGCGCGAAGTCCCGCGTGAAGTAGTCGTCGAGGCCGCGGCTGCCACCGGGGTCGGTGCGCCCGGGCCAGCTCGCCGTGGCGCCGGCCCAGGCGACCAGCTTCCCGGGATCGGCGTGGCCGAAAGGACGCTCAAGACTTTGGTCCTCGCCGGCACCGAATCCGTCACTCGAGACGGTGAAGTTCTGAACTCTCAGTAGCTGAGACATCTGTTCCTCCTGTGTTGTCGATATCGGTGGTGAGACTCTCCGGGCCGGGCAGACTCATCGCTGCATCCGTGACCGGTCAGAAGCTGGGCTGCCTGGTATTCGACGATCCGGCGGACCTCGACCTGCCCGTAGCGAGCCGTCGGCACCCGCTCGGCCCAGGACAGCGCGGCGTCCTCGTCCGCCACCTCGACCTCGATGTATCCGGCGACCGTGGCCCCCGCGCCGATCACAGCGCCGGCCCGCACCTGGGCCTGTCCGTCCCGAACCATGACGGTCTGCGCCTGGCCTGCCGGGTGGAACCCGGACTCGTGGACGAAACTCCCGGCCGCCTTCAACGCAGCATCCAATTCCACCCATTCGTCGATCTCACCATGCCCGGGCCCCGCCTGCACGGGGTCGCAGGGCGTACACCAGAGCGAACTTCATCAGCCGTGTCCCTTCACAAGATGTCCCTGCGACCACCTCGCGGTCGCCCGCATTGCCCGGTTGCGGCACCTGAAGATCTGCCGGGATGCCCGGCTCCTGTGGAGCCGGGCCCGGCCCCCTTGATCACCCGCCGCAGCGGATGGGGTCCGCGACGTGTCAGCGCACGACGTCGAAGACGTTCTTCTGCATGCCGTTGGCGTACGCCTCGTGCTCGACCAGCTTCAGCTGCTGCGCGTCCTTGTCGGTGGTGCTGAACAGGCGCTTGCCCGCGCCCAGCAGAACCGGGAAGACGAGAAGGTGGTAGCGGTCGATCAGGCCGGCGTCGGAGAGGTTGCGGTTCAGCGTGGCGCTGCCGTGGATGATGATCGGGCCGCCGTCGGTCTTCTTCAGCGCGGCGACCTCCTCCAGCGACCGCAGGATCGTCGTCTTACCCCAGTTGTCCACCAGGTCTCCCTCGGTGAGGGTGGTGGAGACGACGTACTTCGGCTTCTCCTTGTAGTCGGCGAACTCCGCCATGTCCGGCCAGACGGGGCTGAACGCCTCGTAGCTGGTGCGGCCGAACATCATCGCGGCGGCTTCCCGCTGCTCCCGGCCCTTGATCTCGTAGGCGGCCTCGATGAACTCGACGTTCTTGAACGTCCATCCGGAGTTGCGGTAGCCGGGCTCGCCGCCCGGTGCCTCCACCACGCCGTCGAGCGAGACAAAGGCGGAACTGATCAGAGTGCGCATCTTGAGTCTCCTGGTTTCTTGATGATTGGTGTGGCTGCTGTGGTCGGTGTCGGCCTCGCGGACCCTGGTCGCGGTCGCCGGTGCCGCCAGGAGGCAGCGCCGCTCCGGAGTGGGGGCAGCGGGCGGGGCGGGGTGTGGTGCCGTCCCAGGCTGCACCACGGCACGAGAGGTGATCAACACTCAAATGGGGCAGCGGCGTTAACCCGGCGCTAAACGATCCGGTCCGCCGAAGCGCGGCACCCGCCGCACCGAAGGCGGCGCGGAGCGGCTGACGCGACTGCGGCCGACCAGCAGTGCGCCGACCCCCGCGGCGGGGTAGCGTGGCGCGTTCTCAAGCAGGCCGAGTCACGGGAGTCGTCGTGGAGTTGCGGGACATCGAGATTCTGCTGGTGCTCGCCGAGGAACTGCACTTCGGCAGGACCGCGGAGCGGCTGCACATCACTCCGTCCCGGGTCAGCCAGTGCGTCAAGGCGCAGGGCCGCATAGGCGCGGCGCTGTTCGAGCGGACCAGCCGCAAGGTGGTGCTCACCCCGATCGGGCGTCAGCTGGTCGACGACCTGGCGCCGGTCCACCGCCACTTGCGGGAGAGCCTGCGGCGCGCCGAGCAGGCGGCCCGGGGGACGGTCGGCGTGCTGCGCCTGGGCATGATCGCCGCCAATGTGGACGATCTGCGGCCTTACTTCGACGCGTTCGCCGCCGCGCGCCCCGGCGTCGAGGTGCAGATCCGCACCATCGGATTCGCCGACCCCTTCGCCGGGCTGCGCGCCGGAGAACTCGACATCGCCCTGGTCTGGCTTCCCGTCCGGGAGCCCGATCTGACAGTGGGCCCAGTGATCCACATCGAGCCGGTGGTGCTCGCCGTCTCCTCCTCCCACTCGCTGGCGCGCCAGGCGTCGGTCTCCCACGAGGACCTCGCCGACCAGATCACCATCGGCGGCGCCGCGCCCGCGTACTGGCGCGAGGCCATGGTGCCGTCGCACACCCCCAGTGGCCGTCCCATCCCGGTCGGGCCGACCGCCTCCGACTTCCTGGAGATGCTGCCGATCTTGTCCACCGGCGAGGCCGTGTCGCCGGTGCACCTGCAGGCCACCCGCTACTTCGCACGGCCCGACGTCGCCTATGTCCCCATCCACGACGCCGCGCCGGCCCGATGGGCACTGGTCTGGCGCACCAGCGCCGAGACCGACGCCATCCTGGCCCTCGCGAAGATCGTCGAACAGCTCGGGCCGCTGGAGCAGTAGCGGCCGGCCGCAGGGCGCGACCCCGAACGCACCACCCGCCGCGCGATCACAGCCCTCAACCAGCCCGGCCCGGCTACAGCGTCAGCCTCGACCCGACCGACAACGCCGCCCGAGCCCCAGCGCCGAACATCCGGCGACCATCACTGCCACCGGGCCCCAGCTCTCCCCATGACCATCCTGAGTTGCGACTACTTACGCGTCAGAGGTCATCCACCAGGCGGACCCCAGGAAGACGAGCCCGAACCTCGTTCACTCCAGGCATAGCCACCCCTTGATCCGTTCCGGCAAGACGTCCGGTAGCTACCTCAGCTACCTGCCGACCAAGCACCGGCCAGACGGAATGGCTGGATCGCTCCGAGGCGCGCCCATCGAGCAGGCGACAGCGACTCAGTCGATGCGCTCTAGCGCAGGGCTCTCGTCCGTAAATCCGTTACGGCAATGTGCACCGGTGTTGCCGTCAAAGACTGCCGTCATGTCACGGGTCTCGGAGCTGCGGTTTCGTCCACGAGTCCGTGTTCCGTCGGTCGCGGGTTGAGGTACGGCAAGCTTCCCGGAGGAGGGGATGGCTTTATCCGCAGGAACGGACAGCACTTCGACAGTGGTCCAGGAGGTGTCTTGCCGTCGGCACTGGCTCGGAATATTCAGGGGTTCTGACAGCACCGGGCCTTCCTAGCGGGCCGAGCGCGGTGGTTGGTCAACGCCAGTCGTCGATCACATACGCGTCGGGGTGGCTGTACCCGGGTTCGTTGGGCCTGTGCATGGTCACGCCCTGCAACCAGGTGCGGAAACCGCGGTCGATCATGCGCCGGTAGGCATCCGGGTGGCCCAGGTTCATGCCAGCGTCCAGTTGCCTCAGCCCGCGCTCGGCGGCCAGCCGCTCGCACGCGTCGAGCAGTCGCTCGAACCGGTCGGCGGCCTCCGGACCAGGACGTACGGCGCCGAATTTGACGAAGCACACGTCCGCGCCAGCCTCCGACCCGGCTCCGCAGTGGCAGACGGCCAGGCCGTCGAGCTCGGAGCCGGCGCCATGGAGCAGGATGGTGTCACCGAGTCCCTGCGCGTGCGCGGCTACGATCTCGCGTTCCAGGCTCAGGCCCTCGTACACGGCTCCGGTCAGTGCGCTACAGAGGCTCAGCGCGTCGGGCCGCTCGGCGGCGGGCAGCTCGCCATAGAGCACCCGGCCGGGGACTGCGGCACCGTCTGTGACCTGCTTCTTCATGATGGCTGTGAGGAATCGAGGCCAGAAGCCGTACCGGCGGTAGAGCTCAAGATGCTTGGGACTGTGCGAGAAGGTGAACAGGCCGAGGTGGCGATTTCCCCAGGCGTCGAAGCAGTCGATGACCGGCTCCATCAGACGCCTGCCGATGCCCTGGTCCCACAGATCCGGACGTACGGTCAGCGGTCCGAAAAACCCGACGCTGCCCCAGTTGGCGGCGAAGTTCGATCCAACCACTTCGCCCTCGACCGTCGCCGCGAACGCCGCCTGTGGATCGGCCGCCCAGCGGGTGCGGACGTAGTCGACGGTCCCGAACGGATCAGGTGCCCCCAGGAAGGTCCCGAAGGCGACCCTGCAGATCTCATCGGCCCGATCCAGGTCCGCCTCATCCAGCGGGCGGACTGATACCGGGGCCGCGCCACTCTTGCGCTCCGCTCCTGGTGGGACCATCACTCTCTCCTTCCTACCCCCGTTCCATCGCACCACGGAGGTGCGCCGCAGGCGAGGTGAACGGTCCGGCGACACCCCCGAGGATCGAGGACCAAGCCGGTCTACCTTGCCTTTCCGCGGGAAGCGCAGCAGGAAGCCGGCGCCAGCGACCACCATGGCCGCCTGGATCGTTCTCTCCGACTCCACACGATGTAGTCATCACACACGTGATGACCTATAAGCGACCCGGGTCGGCTACTACGGGTGCCGAGGCTCAGGAAAGCCACCCCTGCCCTGGATGGGGAGTCAGCCGACGGGTGCTGTCCGTTCTCGTGAACATTGACCTCGCCCCCGGGCGGGCGCCTCCCAGAGTGCTGAACAACCGCTGTCGTGATCCGGGTTCTGGCGCAACTTCTGTGGCCAGCAACGGTGAGTCACCGTGCTCGACACACCTGTCCGATCAGATCACCTGTGCCCCAGGCGGTCACCGTGTCCGGATGCCATCTATGAACCTGCGTCACTCGATCCCATATGCGCTATATGGCTACGAGGGCGCAATCCTCGTTCAGCGCCAGCACCGGGAGGGCCAGGGCCTGTAGTCCCTGTTCCAAGCGCTTAGGGTTTCGTCATGATGACGCGACCGACCGCGGTGACAGGAGCATCGGGCCACGTTGGCGGTGCCGTCGTGAGACGGCTTGTGGATGCAGGGCACACGGACGTGCTCGCGTTGGTCCGGGAGCCGTCTCGATTCATTGATCTTCACCGAGTAGCGGCAGTGCGCCGAGCCGACTACACGTCGCGCGAGGAGATGGCAGCAGCTCTGACTGGCGTCGGAACGCTGGTCTTCATAGCCAGCGATGGCGAGGCAGCCCCGATGCTCGTCCATCACATCAACGTTCTGGACGCGGCCGCTCGGGCGGGAGTCGAGCACGTTGTGTATCTGAGCATCCTCGATCTTGAGCTGGACTCGCCGTTCTGTTTTGCCCCGGTGCACCGGGAGACCGAGAGAATGCTGCGTGACAGGCATCTTCCACACACGGTCGTGAGAGCCTCTATCTACGGCGAGTTCTTCACGCGCTGGGTCGTCGAGGCGGCAGCATCCGGCGACCTTGCTCTGCCCATGGGCGATGGTCGGGTGTCGCTGGTTTCACGTGGGGATGTTGCGCGTTGCCTGGCCGAGTGCGCTGTCCGCCGCTCCGGCGCCCTGGTGAAGGCAACCGGCGGACGCAGCTACGAGCTTGCCGAACTCGCTGACATTGCCGCTCGGTTCAGCCCGTACCCGGTCAAGAAGATTGACATCGAGCCGACAGATTTCAGCTCGCTGCTTTTGCGTCAAGGCGTCGCACCGTGGTGGGTCTACGCCTTCACCAGCATGTTCGAGTCGGTGCGTGAGCAACGCTTCGAGGCGGTCACCAGTGATGTCGCCACGTTGACGGGCCTTGCGCCGGTCGATTTCAGCACCAATGCTGAACTTGCCATCCAGGCATCGCCGCGTTGAGCAACAACGGTGTCATGGCGCGAGCAGGACTCGCTTCCGCAGGAGGGCGAAGCCCGCACGGCCGAACATCTGGCGTTTGAGCATCTTGATCCGGTTGACATGGCCTTCGACGACGCCCGAGTTCCAGGGGAGAGTCAGGCCAGCGATGACGGCGTCGCGGTCGCGGTCGATGCCTGCGGCGAGGGTGTGGAGGCTGGGGAGATCGTCCTGGCGGACGGCGTCAAGCCAGTCCGGCAGACGCTCGCCCTGGCGCTCGGCGAGCATGGCTGCGAAGGAGCGGACGTGCCTGGTGAGAGCATCGAGTTCGGGGCAGTTGGCCCGGACGCTCTTCAGGTGGAGCTGTTCGGTCTCGGAGAGGGATCCGGGCGAGGGCTGAACCCATCCGGCGACATCCCGGGGCGATGGGGGCCGGGCGGTCACGGGCCGTGGCGAGGTGCGCTTCTGGCGGAGGTAGGCGCGAACGCGCTGGTAGCTGCCCTTGTAGCCGAGCGGGACAATCTCTTCCCACAGTTTCCAGGCGTTGGTGCAGCCCTCGTTCCAGCGGTCGTCGAGGTAGATCTTGTACTCATCGAGGACGGAGGCCCGGGTCTGCCACTGACCGGTGAAGAGGTCTTCCGGCTTGGCGGCGTCTGCGTACCGTTTGACGGTTCGGCTCGTCATGCCGAGCTGGCGTTGGATCGCGCGACGGCTGTGCCCTGCCTCCACCAGGGGCATGAACGGTGGAGTGAATGGTCCGCGTACGGTCGGCAAACCGGTGACCGGTCGGCCACGGTGAGCCGGGCGACTCCTCCACAGGGCCGGGCTCGGCCTCAGGCGTCTCAGGTGTCTGAGGAACCAGGACGCGCAGGCACCGACGGTGCTGGGCGATGCTCCGCTCGGCGGCCTCACTGAGGTTGTGCCAGAGATGCCACCGGTCCGCGACCTGAACGGCCTGCGGTGCACCGGCGGTAGCGCCCTCGGCGAAGAACGGCGCACGGTCCCGGCACACGACCTCGATCCCCGGCCTCTGGGCCAGCCACGTGGCCAGGCTCAATGCCTCCCGGTCGGGCAGCAGGACGACGGGACGGCGGGTTTCGACATCTACGAGGACGGTGCCGTAGAGGCGGCCCTTGCGGGTGGCGTACTCATCGACGCCGACCACCCGCGGGGGGGGACTCCTCCGGCTCCGGAAGTGCATCGACCAGTCGCAGGACCGTGCTACGGCTGACAGACACGCCGAAGACGTGGGCCAGGCGGGCGCCGGCCCGGCCCGCGAGAGCGAGACCAATCGCGGCCAGAGTCGAGCGCAGCCGCTCGGTCCTCTGGGCGTGCCTTCGGGTCAGGCCGGCTACCTGCTCGACGAACGTGCGGCGCCCGCATTCGTCGTTCTGGCAGGTGAACCGGCGGACCCGCATCTGGAGTACGACGCTTCGTCCCGCGCTCGGGACATCAGCGGGAAACCGCAGGTACGAGCCGTGAACCCGGACGGACCACGTCCCGCAGCCTGGACACGAGGTACCCGCCGCAGTGCACCGAGCTTCAACGCGCACTGTCGCGACGAGAGGAGACCCAGACGCCCGCCGACCTCGCCGGCTGCCTCGCTCTCGCGGCCATCGCCACAGCGGCCGGCGGACGAGTGAAGGTATGTGTGCGCGGCCACTGGCGCGAGCCCGTGAACATCTACACCGCCGTTGCGCTGGACCCCGGCAACCGCAAGTCCGCCGTGTTCGACCTGATGGTGCGCCCCCTGCTCGCCGCAGAGAAAGCCCTCATCGAGCTGTCCGGCCATGCGCGGGCGGAGGCTGAGACCACGCAGCGGCTGGCCAAGGCCGCTGCGGACAAAGCCGCCGCCAAAGCCTCGAACGCCGACCCCGAACAGCGCGACCTGCTCACCGCCGACGCCGTCTCCCTCGCGCAGACGGCGGAGGAAATGACCGTGCCCGCCGTTCCGCAGCTCGTAGCCGACGACGTGACCCCGGAGAACGTGGGCACGCTGCTCGACCAACAGGGCGGTCGGATCTCCTGCCTCAGCGCGGAAGGCGAGTTGTTCGACATCATCGCCGGGCGCTACACCGGCAAGCCCAACATGGGCATGTTCCTCAAAGGCCACGCGGGCGACATGGTCCGCGTCAATCGGCAGGGCCGCGAAGCCCAGCACATCGACGCCCCCGCCGTCACCATCGGTCTGGCCGTCCAACCCGAAGTACTGGACGCCCTCAACCGCATCGACGGGGCCGACGGGCGCGGCCTGCTCGCCCGATTCTTGCACTCCAAGCCCGTCTCCCTGGTCGGCCGCCGCAACCTCACCCCAGATCTCCTCGACGAGGAGGCGGCGGCCACCTACGCCAAGCGTTTGGGCGGCCTCACACTCGCCCTCGCAGGCTGGACCGACCCCGCACTACTCCAACTCACCCCGGAAGCCGACGCCGTCCTGCTGGCCTTCCAGAAGGTCACCGAATCGCGGCTCGGCCCGGATGGGCCTCTCGCTCCGATCGTAAAGTGGGCGTCCAAGCGGGACGGGGCCGTGGCCCGCATCGCAGGGCTGCTGCACCTGGCCGCCCACCCCGAGGACGGATGGCACAAGCCCATCGAGGCCGCCACCATGGCCGCCGCCACCGAGCTTGGCGTCTACTTCACCGCCCATGCCCTGGACGTGTTCACCGTCATGAGCGCGGACCCCGCTCACGATGCGGGCCTGAACGTCCTGGCCACACTCGTCAGCAACCGGCCCGCGCAGTTCACCAAGCGGGAGCTGTTCCGGATGCTGCGCCGGGCCGACTTCCCCGCTATCGGGGACCTCGACCCCGCCCTGAGCCTGCTCGAAGAACACGGCTGGGTCCGCCAACTCCCGCCGCCACCCCGTACCGGACGGGGAGGTCGGCCGCCGTCGCCGCGCTACGAGACCCACCCCCGCATCACGTGGGCGCTCTGACAGAACCCCCAACCCGCTGACACAACTGACAGAACCCCTGACATCGGCCGCTGACCTGCACAAACATCCGTGATCGCGGTTTTGACAGAACTGAATTACAACTCGACAGAACCTCCGCGCTCCCTGCCGAGCATCCGCTGACACAACTCATGCACCGGAGGTTCTGTCAGCAAAAAATTCAGTTCTGTCAAAGATCACGGACACCATGAAATTGCAGGTCAGCGGCCTGCCAGGGAGGTTCTGTCAGTTCTGTCGGTGATTCCCCCTTCCCTGCCGAGGAGGCACCCCGGATGAGCACCGCGATTGCCGCCCCAGTCGACCGACTGCTGTACAAGCCGGAGGAGGCAGCCGAAGCGCTCTCGCTCGGCCGCTCCACCGTCTACGAGCTGATGGCTGAAGGCGCCCTGAAGTACATCAAGTTGGGCCGCACTCGCCGGATTCGGCGCGCTGACCTCGAAGCCTTCGTGGCGCACCTCGCCACACTGCCCAACTGACCCGAGCACGTCCCGCCCCGAGCACTGCGCTCGGGGCGCCTCCTGCATGGAGGAGCGCATGAGCCCCCGCAAGCCCAACATGGAATCGTCCATCTACTTCGGTACCGACGGCTGGTGGCACGGCCGCGTCACGATGGGCGTGAAGAACGACGGAAGCCCCGACCGTCGCCATCGCCGCGCCAAGACCGAGCCCGAAATCAAGCGCAAGGTCAGGGAGTTGGAGCGTCAGCGCGACCAGGAGCGTGCCCCCGCTGCGGGCCGCAAGCCGACGGTCGCCCAGTGGATGAACACGTACCTCACCGACATCGCGAGCCTGAAGCTCAAGCCGCGCTCCCTGGACGACTACTGGTCGAAGACCCGCAACGACATCGTCCCGGGCGTTGGCCAACACCGCATCGACAAGCTGCAGCCAGAGCACTTGGAGCGGATGTACCGGGCACTACTCGATGCCGGGCACGCCCCCTCCCACGTGGTGAAGGTGCACCGCATCCTGTCCCGCGCCCTGAAGATTGCCCACCGTCGCCGCATCGTCGGAGAGAACGTCGCCACGCTCGTGGACCCCCCGAGCGTCGACGAGACCGAGGCCAATCCCTTCACCAAGGAGGAGGCCAAGGCATTCCTCGAAGCCGCCGCAAAGCGGCCCACGTTCATGCGCTGGATCGTCGGCGTCGGTATGGGGTTCCGGCAGGGCGATACGCTCGGACTGCGGTGGCCGTACGTCGACCTGGAGGCGGAGCTGTTCCGCCCTGAGTGGCAACTCCAGCGCCTCACGTGGCGGCACGGCTGCGGCGACCCACACGCCTGCGGAGCACGCCTCCATCGCTTCGAACCCTGCCCGCCGAACTGCGCCACGCACAAGGGCTACAAGCGCGGCTGCCCGAAGCCCTGCACCAAGACGTGCACCAAGCACGCGAGCGCCTGCCCCGAACGCAAGGAGGGCGGGCTCGTCTTCACGCGCCCCAAGACCAAGAAGAGCCGGAACGCCGTCCCGATCCCGCCCGTCTTCATTCCGTTCCTGCGCGACCACAAGGATCAACAGGAGGAGATGCGAGCCGCCGCTGCGGAGCTGTGGCAGGAGCACCACGTCGTGTTCTCGCGGCCGGACGGACGCCCGCTGGACCCGCGCGCCGACTACGAGGAGTTCAAGGAGCTGCTCACCGAGGCCGGGATCGATGACCGCCGCCTGTACGACGGGAGCCGCCACACGGCCGGCACGATCCTGAACGAGCTGGGCGTCGACATGCCCACGATCATGGAGATCCTGCGGCACACCCAGATCAGCCAGACGAGGCGGTACGTGAAGGGCAGATCACACCTGTCGAAGGACGCGATGCGGCGCATGGGCGAGTTCTTCGTGCCTGCTCCGCAGGGTCCCCTTCAGGGCCCCACTGAGACCACAACTGAGACCGCCGATACCCGCGCGGCCCGCGCCCGGCGTCGCCGCCGCATCCGCTGAACGAGAAAGCCCAGCTCAGACCGGGTCTGAGCTGGACTTCAGTGGAGCCGCCTAGGGGAGTCGAACCCCTGACCTACGCATTACGAGTGCGTCGCTCTGGCCGACTGAGCTAAGGCGGCGAGCTGCGGATAGACCTGGCCGCAAAACGAGACCGGCATCCGCAACGGCGCCAAGTCTACACAGTCACCGGAGGTGCCCCGCACACCCGCAGGAGCCCGTGCGGAGGCGGATCGGGACCGGCACGAGCACCAGGAATGGCAGCAAATCTTTCCATTCCGGGCACTATGCCGACCTCGCCGCGAGGGACGCCCCCGGCGGTGTCCCAGGACCGCCAGTGGCGGCACCGGGCGACCCCGTTACACCTGGGCCCGGACAGTCAGCTGCACCGCTTGCCGTCGGCCGGGGCCCGGCCCTCCAGGAGATACGTGTTGATCGCCGTGTCAATGCAGTCGCTGCCCCGCACATACGCCGTGTGGCCGTCGCCCTCGTACGTCAGCAGGCTCCCCGAGCTCAGCTGATCGGCCAGGCCCCGCGCCCAGACGTACGGGGTGGCCGGGTCGCGGGTCGTGCCGACCACCACGATCGGAGGCGCGCCCTTCGCCTCGATACGGTTCGGTTCGCCGGCCGCCTTTACCGGCCAGTACGTGCAGTTCATCGCCGCCCACGCAAAGCCCGTGCCGAAGACCGGCGACGCCTTGCGGAAGGACGGCAGCTCCCTGCGCACATCGTCCGGCCCGCCGAAGGAAGCCGGGAGGTCGAGGCAGTTGACCGCGGGGTTGGCGAACATGAGGTTCGCGTACGAACCGTCCGAGTCCCGCTCGTAGTAGCGGTCGGCCAGCCTCAGCAGCGCGGCTCCGTCGCCGTCCATCGCCGACTGCAGGGCGCTGCGCAGCTCCAGCCACGCCCCCTCGTCGTACATCGCGGAGATCACCGCGGTGGTGCCGAGCGCTTCGCCCAGCTCACGGCTCTCGCCGGTCTGCACCGGAGCCATGTCGAGCTTCCTGAAGAAGTCCTGCAACCGCCTGCTCGCGTCCTGCGCGCTCTTGCTGCCGAGCGGGCAGTCCTCGCGCCCCACGCAGTCCTCGGCGAAGGCGGTGAAGGCGGTCTCGAAGCCGGCGGTCTGGTCGCGGTTCAGCCGCAGAGCCGGCAGGGAGGGGTCCATCGCGCCGTCCAGGACGAGCCGCCCCGACCGTCCCGGGAAGAGCCCGGCGTACGTGGCGCCGAGGAAGGTGCCGTACGACGCACCGACGTACGTCAGCTTCTTGTCGCCCAGCGCGGCCCGCAGCACATCCATGTCCCGGGCGGACTCGACCGTCGAGACATGGTCGAGGACCTCCCCGGAACGGTTGTCGCAGCCCTTCGCGAACTTCTTGAACGAGCCGACGAGTTCATCGGTCTCGTTCTGGTCGTCCGGGGTCTGGTCGACCTGCGTGTACGCGTCCATGTCCTTGTCGGACAGGCAGGTGACGGGCTCGCTGCGGGCGACTCCGCGCGGGTCGATCGCGACGATGTCGTACTGCGCGCGGACCGGCGCCGGGTAACCGATCCCGGCGTAGTTCTGCAGATAGCCGACCGCGGAGCTGCCGGGACCGCCCGGATTCACCAGCAGCGAGCCGAGGCGCTCGCCGGGGCCGGTGGCCGCCACACGGGAGACGGCAAGCCCCACTTCCTCACCCGCGTCCGGGTCGTCGTAATCGAGGGGCGCCTTCATCGTGGCGCACTCGAAACCCTCCGCTCCGCACGCCCGCCAGCGGAGCTTCTGCTCGTAATACGGCTTGAGACCGGCCGGGATCGCGGTGGGGAGCGGCTCGAGCACCTTTACTCCACCGGCCTTCATCCGGCCCCCGGCGCGCTCTCCGGACTGTGGCGAGGCCGACGCTCTCGGGGTGGAACTCCCGGACGAACAGCCGGAGATCAGGAGGCCCGCGACGGCGAGAACGGTGCCGGAGGTGCGGAGCAGACGGCTGGTGTCCATGCGATCCCTCAGTTCTTCACGTCGCGTGATCGGAGAGTATCCGCCTGGTCACGCTCCATGCGCTGTCCGCCGTCCCCATACGGGTGAGGGCCGGGTCCGTACGGCCCTTCCGCGCTTCCGACCTGCCGCCCTTCCGTCACCCCTCCTCCGATCCGCCCCGGCTCACCCTGCTCGCAGGGCCATCGTCATCGCCTCGACCGCCAGCAGCGGCGCGACATTGCGGTCCAGTGCGTCACGGCAGGCGAGCACCGCCTCCATGCGGCGGAGACTGCTCTCCGCGGTGGAACCCTCCGCGACCCGCCGCAGCGCGTCCTGCACCTCGGTGTTGGCGATCGCCACCGAAGAGCCGATCTGCAGGGCCAGCACGTCCCGGTAGAAGCCCGTGAGATCGGTGAGCGCCAGGTCGAGGCTGTCGCGCTGGGTGCGGGTCGCGCGCCTCTTCTGCCGGTCCGCGAGCTCCTTCATCGCGCCGGCGGTACCGCGGGGCATTCTCCCGCCGGTGCCGGCCGCGGCGCCGAGGGCGGCGCGCAGCTCCTCGGTCTCCTTCGCGTCGACCTCCTCGGCCACCTGCTTGGCGTCCTCGGCCGCCGCGTCCACCAGCTCCTGCGCCGCCTTCAGACAGCCACCGACGTCATCGATCCGGAGCGGCAGCTTCAGCACGGTGGTCCGGCGGGCCCGCGCGCGTTCGTCGGTGGCGAGGCGCCGGGCGCGCCCGATGTGCCCCTGAGTCGCCCGGGCCGACGACGCCGCCAGCGCGGGCTCGATGCCGTCGCGGCGCATCAGCAGGTCCGCTACGGCGTCGACAGGCGGCGTGCGGAGGGTGAGGAGGCGGCAGCGCGAACGGATCGTCGGGAGCACATCCTCGATCGACGGCGCGCACAGCAGCCATACGGTACGGGGCGCCGGCTCCTCGACCGCCTTGAGCAGCACGTTGCCCGCGCCCTCGGTGAGGCGGTCGGCATCCTCCAGGACGATCACCTGCCAGCGGCCGTTGGCGGGCGACATCTGGGCACGGCGGACCAGCTCGCGGGTGTCCTTCACACCGATGGAGAGGAGGTCGGTACGGATCACGTCCACGTCCGCGTGCGTGCCCACGAGGGCGGTGTGGCAGCCGTCGCAGAACCCGCAGCCGGGTGCCCCGCCGAGGGCCCGGTCGGGGCTGACGCACTGCAGTGCGGCGGCGAAGGCGCGGGCGGCTGTGGATCGTCCGGAGCCGGGCGGCCCGGTGAACAGCCAGGCGTGCGTCATCGTCGAGGACGAGGTCTCCACGGCACCGGGCTCGCCCATAGGAGTGGCGGCGGGCCGGGGGGCGCTTCTGTCCGCGGCCGCGGCGGTGACGATCGCGTCGGCATCACGCGCGGCAGCCGCGAGCTGCTCCGTCACCCTCCCCTGCCCGACGAGGTCGTCCCAAACCGCCATGTCTCTCCTGCCGCCACCTTGCCGTGCACGCTGTGCCGTACACCCTGCGGCTCACCATTGTGGTCCACCGGACCGACATCCGGAGCAGGACGCCCACACCGGCGCAGCGTCGGCCGGTGGGCGAGTGGGCGTGCCCGCACCAACGGCCGGGCGTGAGGGCAGTGCTCGCGCCCGTTGCACGGCCAAGGCGGGGGCGCAGCAGAGGTGCAGGAATCCTCGGCGCAGCCCCCAGCCGGCTCCGGGGAACTCGCGCCTGCGACTCCCGCCCGGCGGACCCGGACCCGGACCTGTCCGGGCGACCTGCGCATAGTCGCAGCCTCCGCCTGACTCCGTTTGGACCAGAGCCCCGGCGGAGCCAGGAGGCTGCTCCAGCCAACGCACCCCAGCCTTCGGCCGGTACGGCACCGCCGCATTGCCGACCCGTCCGGCTGCGCCCCGGTACGAGCACGACTCTCCGCCGCCGGTGCGTGCCCTGCGCCACGGTCAGCCGGGCATGACGGTGGGACATCCGTGCGTGGTGTGGAGCCTAGACACCTCCACCACACCGGAGGTCTTCGCCATGATCAAGACCCACGGCCGTTAACAACGGTCATGGGCAATACACCTAGCGCCGCCCCCCGGCGCCTCGGCCCCCGCCGCGGCCGTTGTCGTCATCGTCGCGCGGGCCGAGGAGTTCGTCGGCCAGGGTGGGGAGGTCGTCCAAGGGCGTCTCCTCCGCCCATTCCGGCCGACGGCGGGAGCGGGGCTGTGAGCTCTCGGCGCCCTGGCCGCCGACCTGCGGCATCTCACGCGTGCGCTCGGTCTCCCCCTGCCGCGGGGCCTCCGGCTCGCGGTCCCCCGCCCGGAACATCCAGGGCGGCACCCGGTCCGCCGGGTCCGCGGACGCGCCCGTGCGCGGCGGCCGGGCCTGGCCAGGGCCGGGCTCGTCCGGCCGTACGGGCGGCAGAACCGCCGTCTCGTCCGCGGGCCCGGACACCGGCGGCTGCGGCAGAACGGCCGTCTCCTCGGCGTCGGGGGTGCCCTCGGGACGTACCGGCGGCAGAACCGCCGTCTCGTCCTCACCCCTGCGCGGGTCCACCCGCGGCGTCGGGACCGTCTGTGTCACCTCGGATTCGCTGGTGGAGCCGGGGGTGGAACCAGAGTCCGAGCCGGATCCTGAGGCGTCGTCAGGGTGGCGGTCCTTCCCCACAGTCGGCGTCTCCACCGTCACGGCGTCGTCCGTCGGCGCTGCCGCCCTGCGCGCCCGCTCCGCCAGCAGCAGCGCCTCCTCCGCCTTGCGCTGTTTCTCCAGACGGCGCTCCTCGGCCTCGGCCCGCAGCCGGGCCTCCTCCTCGGCCCGGCGCCGCAGCCGCTCCTGCTCAGCGGCGCGCGCCCGCTCCTCCGCCTCGCGCCGTACGCGCTCCTCCTCGGCCAGCCGCCGGGCTTCCTCCGCACGGTGCCGGGCTTCCTCGGCCTGGCGCTCGGCCTCGAGTCGCCGTGCCTCTTCCAGCTCCCACCGCTTGCGCTCCTCCTCCTCGGCGCGCAGCTTCGCGAGCTGTTCCTGGCGCTCGCGCTCCAGCCGCTCCTCCTCGGCCTTCCGCGCGGCCTCCTCCGCCTCACGGCGTTTGCGCTCCTCCTCGGCGGCCTTGCGGGCCTCCTCCCGCGCCTTGATCTCCGCGTCCGACAGCGGCAGCACCTGGTCGAGCCGGTGCCGTACGACCGTCGTGACGGCCTCCGGCTCCTGCCCGGCGTCGACCACCAGGTAGCGCGCCGGGTCGGCGGCGGCGAGGGTGAGGAATCCGGCACGCACGCGCGCGTGGAACTCGGGGGGCTCGGACTCCAGCCGGTCGGGGGCCTCGGTGAACCGTTCCCTCGCGGTCTCCGGCAGGACGTCCAGCAGGACGGTGAGGTGCGGCACGAGCCCGTCCGTGGCCCACCGGGAGATCCGGGCGATCTCGGTCGGTGACAGATCGCGGCCCGCGCCCTGGTAGGCGACGGAGGAGTCGATGTAGCGGTCGGTGATGACCACGGCGCCCCGCGCGAGGGCGGGCCGTACGACCGAGTCGACGTGTTCGGCGCGGTCGGCCGCGTACAGCAGTGCCTCCGCCCGGTGCGAGATCCCGGTGCTGGACACATCCAGCAGGATCGAGCGCAGCCGCTTGCCGATGGCGGTCGCCCCCGGCTCGCGTGTCACGACGACCTCGTGGCCCTTGCCGCGGATCCACTCCGCGAGCGCCTCGACCTGGGTGGACTTCCCGGCTCCGTCGCCGCCCTCCAGGGCGATGAAGAAGCCGGTCGGGGCGGGGGCCTGGTCGGGCTCCCCGCCGCGCAGCGCGTCCCGCAGATCCCGGCGCAGCGGCACTCCCGACCGGTCGTCGGTCTTGCCGAGCACCAGCGCCGCGACGGGCAGCAGCAGCGCGCCGACGAGCATCAGCGTGAAGGCGGCACCGCCGTGCGCGAAGACGAACGAGCCGTCCGCGATCCGGTGCGGGCCGATCGCGGCCGCGAGCAGCGCCGCGGCGACCGCGCCCAGCGCCACGAAGACGCGGACGACGGCGTACAGATGATCGGTCGTACGGGCCCGCCGGTGCTCCTCGGACTCCTGGTCGATCAGCGTGTGCCCGGTGTTGGCGGCGATCCCGGCCGATGTGCCCGCGAGCAGCACCAGCAGCAGCACGGTCGTCGGGTCGGGGACCAGGCCCGCGGCGAGCAGGCCGAGGCCGGTGACGGCGGTGGCGAGCGCGAGCAGCCGGCGCCGGGACAGCGCGGGCAGCACCCGCGGAGCGAGCCGGATTCCGGCGACCGTACCGCCGGTCAGCGCGAGAACGAGCAGGGAGAAACCGACCGGCCCGCCCCCGAGGTCGCCGGCGTGCAGCGCGGCGACCGCGACGGACGCCGAGACCGCCCCGGCGACGGCGGCACAGGTGAGAACGAGCAGCGGGATCGCGCCCGTACGGCCCTTCTCGGCAGCCGCGCCGGCCTTCGGACGGCGCAGACCCTCCAGCGGGGAGCGTGCGCGCGGTGTCTGCGTGCCGGGCAGTTCGACGAAGTAGAGGACCGATACGGAGGCGGCGAACAGCCCGGCAGCGACATAGGAGCCGAGGGCGACCTGGTGCAGATGGAACCACTCGATGCCGACACCGAGCAGATTCCCGATCAGCGTGATGAGGACGAGCGATGCCGCGGCGATGGGCAGGGCCACGAAGCTCGTACGGAGGGAGAGCCTGCGCAGCGCGTCGATGTGGTCGGGCAGCGGCCGTACGGCGGCACCCTCGGCGGGCGGGGCGGGGAGCAGCGCCGGGGCGGCGCTCTCCTTGGCGACCGTCCAGAAGCGCTCGGCGACTCCCGCGACGAAGACGGTGATCAGAAGTACGGCGAGGGCGTTCTCGGGGGTCCAGTCGATCCAGAGCGGGGCGATGACCAGAAGCGCGAGCCGTACCCCGTCCGCGCCGATCATGGTCCAGCGGCGGTCCAGCGGCCCGCCCTGCCGTTGCCCGCTACTGCCTGCCTTCGAAGGCGCTCCGCGCCCCTTCGCCCCCGGTGCGGTGAGCGAGGAGAGCGGGCCCAGGAGGACCGCCCCGAAGAGAAGGGTTGCGACCAGCCGTGCTCCGAACACCGCGGCAACCGCGAGGGCTGCACCGCGATAGCCGCCACCCAAGGAGTCCTCGGCCACTGCCGCTTGGAGCGACAGCAGGAGGAGGACCAGCAGGGCGAGTGCGTCACCGATACCGCTGACGAGCTGGGCGCTCCACAGCCGCCGGAGCGGGGGGAAGCGCAGCAGGGCTCGTACGGCGCGCTCGCGTGAATCTGCGGCAAGGGCGTCGGATGTGGGGGTCACGACCGTTGGCTGCTCGGCTCGCGTCATCCGGCCAGCCTATCCGGACTGTCTGAATCCCTGTTGGCCTGTCCGAACAAGTGCCCGCCCGTCGCGAACGATCAGTGCGCGCGGGTTGCCCCCAGAGGGACGGGGCTGTCGCCTCCCACCCTGCCGTGAAGCCCCAACGAACCGCACCTGACCTGCTCGAACGCCCACTCAGCAAGGGAGCAATGACTCGACGCCCGGCGACCCAGGGCCGCCGGGCACGATGTCAGGCCGAGTCCTCCGCCTCCGGCACGGTCTTCGTGGCAGTCTTCTTCGCCGTCGTCTTCGCCGCGCTCGTCGTCTTCTTGGACGTCGTCTTCTTGGACGTCGTCTTCTTGGACGTGGTCTTCTTGGCCGCCGTCTTCTTCGCGGGGGCCGCCTTCTTGGCCGCGGTCTTCTTGGCCGTGGTGACCTTCTTCGCCGGGGCCTTCTTGGCGGCCTTCTTCGTGGTCTTCTTCGCCGGACCCTTGGCGCGCTTCTCGGCCAGCAGTTCGTATCCGCGCTCCGGCGTGATCGTCTCGACCTCGTCGTCGCGGCGCAGCGTCGCGTTGGTCTCGCCGTCCGTGACGTACGGGCCGAAGCGGCCGTCCTTGACGACGACCGGACGCTCGCTGACCGGGTCGGTGCCCAGCTCCTTCAGCGGCGGCTTGGCCGCGGCCCGCCCGCGCTGCTTCGGCTGCGCGTAGATCGCCAGGGCCTCGTCCACCGTGATCGTGAAGAGCTGTTCCTCACTCTCCAGCGACCGGGAGTCCGTGCCCTTCTTCAGATACGGACCGTAGCGGCCGTTCTGTGCAGTGATCTCCACGCCTTCGGCATCGGTCCCGACGACGCGCGGCAGCGACATCAGCTTGAGCGCGTCCTCCAGCGTCACCATGTCCAGGGACATCGACTTCAGGAGCGAGGCGGTCCGCGGCTTGATCGCGTTCTTCCCCGTCTTCGGGGTGTCCTCGGGCAGGATCTCGGTGACGTACGGACCGTAGCGGCCGTCCTTGGCCACGATGGCCCGGCCGGTGTCCGGGTCACTGCCCAGCACGCGCTCACCGCTCGGCTTGGCCAGCAGCTCCTTGGCCAGCTCGACGGTCAGCTCGTCCGGCGGCATGTCGTCGGGCACGTCGGCGCGCTGGCCGGTCTCGCCCTCGACCTCGGAGGCCTTCTCGACGTACGGGCCGTACCGGCCGACGCGCAGCACGATGCCCTCGCCGATGGGGAACGAGGACACCTCGCGGGCGTCGATCGCGCCCAGGTCGGTGACCAGCTCCTTCAGACCGCCGAGGTGGTCGCCGTCGCCGTTGCCGGCCTCGGCGGCCGCGCCGGCGGCGGACTCCTCCGAACCGAAGTAGAAGCGCCGCAGCCACGGCACGGCCTGGGCCTCGCCGCGCGCGATGCGGTCGAGGTCGTCCTCCATCCTCGCCGTGAAGTCGTAGTCGACGAGCCGGCCGAAGTGCTTCTCCAGCAGGCCGACGACGGCGAAGGAGAGGAAGGACGGCACGAGTGCCGTGCCCTTCTTGAAGACATAGCCGCGGTCGAGAATGGTGCCGATGATCGACGCGTAGGTCGACGGGCGGCCGATCTCGCGCTCCTCCAGCTCCTTGACCAGCGAGGCCTCGGTGTAGCGGGCCGGAGGCTTGGTGGCGTGACCGTCCGCGGTGATGTTGTCGGCGGTGAGCGGGTCGCCCTCGCCGACCTGCGGCAGGCGGCGCTCACGGTCGTCGAGCTCGGCGTTCGGGTCGTCCGCGCCCTCGACGTACGCCTTCATGAAGCCGTGGAAGGTGATGATCTTGCCGGACGCGGAGAACTCGGCGTCCCGGCCGTCGCTCGCCCGGCCGCCGACCTTCACGGTCACGGAGTTGCCGACCGCGTCCTTCATCTGGGAGGCGACGGTCCGCTTCCAGATCAGCTCGTAGAGACGGAACTGGTCGCCGGTCAGACCGGTCTCGGCCGGAGTGCGGAAGCGGTCGCCGGAGGGCCGGATCGCCTCGTGGGCCTCCTGCGCGTTCTTGACCTTGCCCGCGTAGATCCGGGGCTTGTCCGGCAGGTAGTCCGACCCGTACAGCTGCGTGACCTGCGCTCGGGCCGCCGCCACTGCCGTGTCCGACAGGGTGGTCGAGTCCGTACGCATGTACGTGATGAAGCCGTTCTCGTACAGCTTCTGGGCCACCTGCATCGTCGACTTCGCACCGAAGCCCAGCTTGCGCGACGCCTCCTGCTGGAGGGTGGTCGTACGGAAGGGGGCGTACGGCGAGCGACGGTACGGCTTGGACTCGACGGACCGTACGGAGAACGAGGTCTCCTGCAGCGCAGCCGCCAGCGCACCGGCGGCGGCCTCGTCCAGATGCAGAACCGTGGCGCCGTCCTTGAGCTGCCCGGTCGAGCCGAAGTCCCGGCCCTGTGCGATACGCCGGCCGTCGACGGTGGTCAGGCGGGCGTTGAAGGTGCCGGGATCGCTGGCGTCGCCCGCGCGGCCCGTGGCGAAGGTCCCGGTCAGGTCCCAGTACTCGGCGGAGCGGAAGGCGATGCGCTCGCGCTCCCGCTCGACGACGAGCCGGGTGGCCACCGACTGCACACGGCCCGCGGACAGCCGCGGCATGACCTTCTTCCAGAGAACCGGCGAGACCTCGTAGCCGTAGAGGCGGTCGAGGATACGGCGGGTCTCCTGGGCGTCGACCAGGAGCTGGTTGAGCTCGCGGGGGTTGGAGACGGCCTCGTCGATCGCCTCCTTGGTGATCTCGTGAAAGACCATCCGGCGGACCGGGACCTTGGGCTTGAGGACTTCCTGGAGGTGCCAGGCGATGGCCTCGCCCTCCCGGTCCTCATCAGTGGCGAGGTAGAGCTCGTCGGATTCCGCCAGCAGTTCCTTCAACTTGCTGACCTGGCTCTTCTTGTCAGCGTTGACGACGTAGATCGGCTGGAAGTCCTCGTCGACGTTGACGCCCAGGCGGGCCCAGGGCTCGCCCTTGTACTTCGCGGGGACCTCGGCCGCGCCATTGGGCAGGTCGCGGATGTGCCCGACGCTGGCCTCGACGACATAGCCCGGGCCGAGATAGCCCTTGATCGTCTTCGCCTTGGCAGGCGACTCGACGATGACGAGTCGGCGGCCGCGCTGTGCCCTCTCGTTGGCTGCGGCGGTCTCGCTGGTCGGGGACAACTTCGCTCTTCTCTCCGGTCGACGCCAGGTGGTATCGGCAGTGCGGTGACGCTGCGGAGTGTGACCGTACCTCCCGGCCCCGTGTCAAACGGGAAAAGCCAGCAACGCCACTCGAACGGTAACCCGACAAGCGTCCTGTCTGCCGCCCGGACCGACCGCCGACCTAGGAGCACCGTATGCGGGGAGTACGAACAGGAGCCCGCCGCGAGGCCCCGGAAGCGCGCAATCAGGCCAGGCCGAGGCACCAGATGCCGAGGCCGAGGGAGGCGACGGCGAAGAGGATCGCGAGGAGCACGGATGCGACGGGGCTCACGTCGTATGCCACCGGCGCGCGGAGTTTCACGCGCGCCCCCGTCCACAGCAGCAATGCCGCCCCGAACAGGATGAACACCGTCCCGGCGAAGATCGCGGGTCCGCTCTCCATTGCTGAATTACCCCCTTGTGCGTCCAACGTGGCGGAGGTTCGCACGCACGCACGGCGGATGCACCAATGCTGGGTGAACGTGGGTGAACAACGGTGATCGAGATCCGTCTCCTGCCCCATAACCGGCCACGAGCCTCCGAGCTCTCCCGGCCCTTCCGACGTTCCGGCCCCGCCCTCTCCGGTCTCCCGGTCTCCGGCCTCCCGCCGTCAGGCCTGCCGGCCCTGAGCCTCCTGGCCCCAGGCCTCCCGGTCCTCCGGAACCGGCTCCAGGAAGCCCTGCTGCACCAGGAGCCGGATCGACTCGGGCGTACGGTCGCGCAGCAGCACCGGGTCCTCACCGATGAGCTGAGCGATCGCGTCCAGGATGCGGCCCGCGCTCAGCGTCCCGTCGCACACGCCCGCGAAGCCCGCGCCGACCGTGTCCACCTTGGTCGCGCGCCGCATGCCGCGGTTCTGACGGAGCACCACGTGCTCGGGGTCCTCGGCGCCGGGAAGCCCGACCTGCTCCTGCACGACCTCGTCGGCCAGCCGGAAGCGGGCCGCCAGCAGCGCCGCGTCGTCGGTCTCGTGCAGATAGTCCTGCCGGTCGAAGTGCGCCCGCACGGATTCGCCGAGCGGCTGCTCGACCGGGTGCGGCCACTCCTCGGCGATCACGGACGGCCGGTCGGCGCCGGACTTGCGCAGCGTGATCCAGCCGAAGCCGACAGCCTTGGTCCCGCGGGCCTCGAACTCCTCCAGCCAGGCGTCGTACCGGGCCTCGTACTCGCCCGGATCCGCGCGATGGTCTCCGGCATCGCGCAGCCACAGCTCGACGTACTGCGTGATGTCCTGGACCTCGCGCTGCACGATCCACGCGTCGCAGCCGCCCGGCACCCAGGACGACACCTGCTCACGCCAGTCCTCGCCCTCGACGTGCTGCCAGTTGGCGAGCAGTTGGAGGTAACCGCCGTCGGCGAGGTGGCCGGCGGACTGCCGGACGAGCGTGCGGCACAGATCGTCACCGCCCATCCCGCCGTCGCGATACGTGAGCCGGGCGCCGGGGGAGATGACGAACGGCGGATTGGACACGATCAGGTCGTACCTCTCGTCGTCCTTGACCGGCTCGAAGAGCGAGCCCTCGCGGAGATCCGGCTGCGGCGCTCCGGAGAGCGCGAGGGTGAGCCGGGCGAAGCCCAGGGCGCGGGGATTGAGATCGGTGGCCGTGACCCGGGTGGCGTACTGGGAGGCGTGCAGCGCCTGGATGCCGGAGCCGGTGCCGAGGTCCAGGGCTCGCTCGACGGGCGTACGGATCGTGATGCCGGCCAGCGTCGTGGAGGCCCCACCGACGCCCAGGACCAGCTGCGAGCGGTCCACGCCCGTCACACCGGTCACATCCGTCACGCCCGCACCGATACCGCCAGCGCCGCCGACCGCACATCCCAGGTCGGAGACGATCCACCAGTCCTGGCCCTCCGGCCCGCCGTACGGGCGTACGTCCACACTCGCCCGCACCTCCTCCTCCCCGTCGCCGATGCCCCGGTGCCGCACCAGCCAGCCGTCGGCCACACAGTCCTCGACCGGCAGCACCGCCCGCACCCGCTCGTAGGGCACGGGCGCCTGCAGCAGGAACAGCCGGACGAGCGTCTCGAGCGGCGTGCCTCCCCGGGTCGCGCGCAGCGCGGGGACGGTCTCGCTGCGCGCGAGAGCGGCATAGGCCGGCGCGCCGAGCAGATCGAGCAGCCCGTCGGCCGTGAAGGCGGCTGCGCGCAGCGCGTCGCGCAGCCGGGAGGTGCGGTCGGCGTCGGGCGTGGGGAGAGTGTGGATACTCACCGGACCATTGTCAGGGATACCGGGGCTGCCGGGGCCGTGGGGACCGCCGGGAATGCTGGGACCGTGGGGCCGTTCGGGGCACCGTCAGGTCGCGGAGGGCGAAGTCGTGGGCCGCTTGCAGCCGGCCTGCTTGCTCATCGCTGTGCCGATCTCGCCGGACTGGAGCTTCTTGATCGCGTCGTCACCGACCTTGTTCACCGCGTCGAGTTCGTCGGCCACGCCCTTGAGGCCGTCGGCGAACTTCCCCTGGTCCTTGGTGTCCAGCTTGTCGACGGCCTTCTTCAGGTCCGCGTACGCCTTGGACGTGGCGTCGAGTTCCTTGACCGCGTCCGTCTGGATCTTCTCGCCGTTGTCGACCGGCGGGGTGCCGGCCTTCTCCACCGAGTCGGACATGGCGGCGTAGGCGTCCGAGATCTGCTGGAAGGCGGCGGAGTCGGCCTTCTTGATGTCCGCGGGCTTGCCGTCCGCCGCGGTGGAGGTGATCGACTGGTTCGCGTCAGTGATCTTCTTCAGCTGAGGCTGGACCTGGTCGCAGACCTTCCTGGCGTAACTGTCGACCTCGTCGCTGCCGTCGTCGCCGCAGCCGGACAGCGCCAGTCCCAGTGCCGCACTGCCGCACAGTGCGGCCATTAGCTTCTTGTTCACCGGATCGGTCCCTTCCATGACTCTCGGCCCCGGAACATACACGGCCGGGCGGACAGCGCGCCCAAGGCGCACCGCCCGCCCGCCCGCTGACCGGCCGTGAAGCCGCCCGGGAACCGCTACTTTCTCAGGAGACCACCGCCGGGTCGGCGGCAGGGTCGCCGGCCTTCGCGGACCGCTCAGCGGTGCCCTCGTCACCTACGGCGATTCCGCGCCGCTTCGAGACGTAGACCGCGCCCACGATGACCCCGATGGCGAGCACCGCGACGGTCACCCGTACTCCCACGCTGGAGTTGTCGCCGTAGGAGAACTTCACCACCGCGGGTGCGATCAGCAGGGCCACCAGGTTCATCACCTTGAGCAGCGGGTTGATGGCCGGACCCGCGGTGTCCTTGAACGGGTCGCCCACCGTGTCACCGATGACGGTCGCGGCGTGCGCCTCGCTGCCCTTGCCACCGTGGTGACCATCCTCCACCAGCTTCTTGGCATTGTCCCAGGCGCCGCCCGAGTTGGCGAGGAAGACTGCCATCAGGGTGCCGGTGCCGATCGCGCCCGCGAGGTAGGAGCCGAGGGCACCGACACCGAGGGTGAAGCCGACAGCGATGGGGGCGAGGACCGCGAGCAGGCCCGGAGTGGCGAGTTCGCGCAGCGCGTCCTTGGTGCAGATGTCGACGACGCGGCCGTACTCCGGCTTCTCCGTGTAGTCCATGATCCCGGGGTGCTCGCGGAACTGACGCCGAACCTCGTAGACCACCGAACCCGCCGACCGCGACACCGCATTGATCGCCAGCCCCGAGAAGAGGAAGACGACCGAGGCACCGAGAATCAGCCCGACGAGGTTGTTGGGCTGCGAGATGTCCAGGCTCAGGCCCATCTCTCCCGCCTCAGCGTTCACCTCCGCGACGGCCGTGGCGATCGCGTCGCGGTACGAGCCGAAGAGCGCGGCCGCGGCGAGGACGGCCGTGGCAATGGCAATGCCCTTGGTGATCGCCTTGGTGGTGTTGCCGACGGCGTCGAGGTCGGTGAGCACCTGGGCGCCCGCGCCCTTGACGTCGCCGGACATCTCGGCGATGCCCTGTGCGTTGTCCGAGACCGGCCCGAAGGTGTCCATGGCCACGATGACGCCGACGGTGGTCAGCAGACCCGTGCCGGCCAGGGCGACCGCGAACAGCGCCAGCATGATCGAGGTCCCGCCGAGCAGGAACGCGCCGTAGACGCTGAGCCCGATCAGCACCGCCGAGTAGACGGCCGACTCCAGTCCGAGCGAGATGCCGGACAGCACGACGGTCGCGGCACCGGTCAGCGAGGTCTTGCCGATGTCCCGTACGGGACGCCGGGTCGTCTCGGTGAAGTAGCCGGTGAGCTGCTGGATCAGTGCGGCGAGCACGATGCCGATGGCGACGGCGACGAGCGCGAAGACCCGGGGGTCGCCCTCGTGCCCGGCGATGGCGGAGTCGGTGACGCCTTCCAGGTCCGCGTACGAGGACGGGAGGTAGGCGTAGACGGCGGCAGCCACCAGTACCAGTGAGAAGACCGCGGAGATGAAGAATCCGCGGTTGATGGCGGTCATGCCGCTCCGGTCGGAGCGCCGGGGTGCGACCGCGAAGATGCCGATCATCGCGGTGAGCACGCCGATCGCCGGGACGAGCAGCGGGAAGGCCAGGCCGGAGTCGCCGAAGGCGACCTTGCCGAGGATCAGCGCCGCGACGAGCGTGACGGCATACGACTCGAAGAGGTCGGCCGCCATACCGGCGCAGTCGCCGACGTTGTCACCCACGTTGTCCGCGATGGTCGCGGCATTGCGCGGGTCGTCCTCGGGGATGCCCTTCTCGACCTTGCCGACCAGGTCGGCGCCGACGTCCGCGGCCTTGGTGAAGATGCCGCCGCCGACACGCATGAACATCGCGATCAGCGCCGCGCCGAGGCCGAAGCCCTCCAGCACCTTGGGCGCGTCGGCCGCGTAGACCAGCACCACGCAGGAGGCGCCCAGCAGGCCCAGCCCCACGGTGAACATGCCGACGACGCCGCCCGTACGGAAGGCGATCTTCATCGCCTTGTGCGAGACCTCGGTGAGGTCCTTGGCCGGCTCCCCCTCGGCGGGGGTCGCCTCGCGAGCTGCGGCGGCGACACGCACGTTGCTGCGCACCGCGAGCCACATTCCGATATATCCGGTGGCCGCCGAGAAGAGAGCACCGATCAGAAAGAACGCCGAACGGCCTGCACGCTGCGTCCAGTTGTCCGCCGGAAGCAGCATGAGCAGGAAGAACACCACGACGGCGAATACGCCGAGGGTGCGCAGCTGCCGGGCGAGGTAGGCATTGGCGCCTTCCTGCACGGCGGCAGCGATCTTCTTCATACTGTCGGTGCCCTCGCCCGCGGCGAGTACCTGGCGTACCAGCACCACTGCGACGACCAGCGCCGCGATCGCGACGGCGGCGATGACCAGCACGAGCAAGCGATTGTCACTGGTCAGTACGGCTGCCGCTAGTGATGAGGGGTGGTCCTGCTGTAGAGGGGTAAAGGGCCCCGCCATTCGTCCTCCTTGACGTTTGGCACATGGGCGCGCAGCAGTCCTTGCGAGTCCTCATGACAAGAACAGCCGCCACGCTCAGGCGTCCTGAGCTCGAGATGTGGACGGATTGTAGGGAGCTGAGCTAGATCAAAACAGTGCGCCTGGAGGAGAATTCGCCTGGACCAGCGAAGATCAAAAAGGATCCCGTCCGGAATTCGCCCGGACGAAGGAAGGCGTTCAATTCGCTGACTCCACAGAAATGATCTTTTGGTGATCATTGGAAGTGATCCATCCGGTGATCTTATAAACGATCACAGAGCCTGAGAGTGGCCTGCTCAGCGACAGCGCAGAGGGGGCCGAGGCAGCAGGGAGGTAGCGCCCCCGGAGGGGGCCGGGGCAGCAGGTCCGGGGGTGGTCGCAGGGGGGCGCGGCGGCAGGTGTTGAGGGCGCGGGCACGGACTGCGGCGGCATCGGACAGCAGGGCCTCCGCAAGATCTTCACCGTGGACGCCGACGGCTCCACCGCGGATCCCCCCGCATCCGGACTCTCGGCATCCGCTGCCGTTCGCCCTGGCCTCCGGCAGGGAGGCTCGAACGGGGAGAGCTGTTCTCACACACCAGGGCGTCACACCGGCGGGGACGTCGCACCGGGGGGCATCTCGAGATGGTCAGCAACGTACGGGAGGCCGCGCTGACGACGGCTACTGCCAGGCCGCCACACCGTGGCGGACAGAGCGCAATGTCGGGCCCTCGACGATCCGGCGGACAGGCCCTACGGAAGTACCGGGTCTACGGCAGTACGGGGTCCGGGGTAGTCGGCCAACTCATACGGATGCGGCCACCGGACTCGCCTGCACTCACCTCGACGTCGTCGACGAGCCCGCTGATGACCGCGAGGCCCATCTCGTCCTCGTCCTCGGCGCCTGATTCCTCGGCGCCGCCGCTCTCCTCGGCCCCGGGGGAGCCGGGCGACGAGCCGGAGACGGCATGGGGAGCCTCGTCACCGACCTCGATGGAGAACTTCTTCTCGTCCTCGATGAGCATGACCTTGACGGGAGCGAGCACGTCGTTGCTCTGGTGGAGGCTCACAGCACGCGTGCAGGCCTCGCCCACGGCCAGCCTCACCTCGTCCAGCACGGCCTCGTCGACTCCGGCCCGGCGCGCCACCGCAGCCGCCACCAAACGGGCGGTCCGAACGTGCTCGGGCAGGGCACTGAACAACAGCTCGACGGTGGCCATGCCATCCCCTCGGTCGTACGGGCGTACATCTCAGGGGGGCCGGGCCTACGGCCCGGTACCCCCCAGTCGCTTCCGCAGCGGAGCTGTCAGTCGGTTGCGGCGACAGCGTCGTCGACCGAGGTGTGAATCGGGAACACCTTGGTCAGACCCGTAATACGGAAGATCTTGAGAATGCGCTCCTGGTTGCAGACCAGGCGCAGCGAGCCCTCATGGGCACGCACCCGCTTCAGTCCACCGACCAGCACGCCGAGCCCGGTGGAGTCGAGGAAGTCGACGCCCTCCATGTCAACGACGAGGTGATAGTTACCGTCGTTGACAAGCTCGACCAGCTGCTCACGCAGCTTGGGCGCGGTGTATACATCAATCTCGCCACCGACCTCGACGACCGTACGGTCGCCTACGGTCCGGGTCGACAGGGACAGGTCCACGGATCCTCCAGCACCTTGCATCGAGCGGTCGCCCCCCATGGATCGGCAGCCGCGATGGCATTCAATCACTTACCAGCAGGCGTGCACGACGCCTTAGGCCCATTCTGCGTCACGCCAGTGACACACTCGGTGCCGATGGCCAACAATCAACTCCCGCCTGCGGCTGGCGTACGCCCTTCCCCCCGCTCGGTCCTCGACCGGCTCGCGGCGGGTCCCGATCGGGCTGTTCGCATCACTCATACGGAGCACTTGCCCCCACGTGCGGGCCGTCATGCGGACTGGCCGGCGGAGATCCGGGACGAGGTGACCGAGGCCATCGGACTGGCCGGGATCGGCCGTCCGTGGGAACACCAAGCGCGTACGGTCGAACACGCGCTGCGCGGCGAGTCGGTAGTGGTCGCCACCGGTACGGCCTCCGGCAAGTCACTGGCGTACCTCACACCCGTCCTCAGCGCCCTCCTGGACGGCTCCGAGGCTCCCAACGGGCGGGGAGCGACCGCCCTCTACCTCGCGCCTGCCAAGGCGCTGGCCGCCGATCAGCGGCGAGCCGTCGCAGAGCTGGCCGAACCGCTGGGCAGTGCCGTACGGCCCGCCGTGTACGACGGCGACACCCCGGTCGAGGAGCGCGAGTGGGTGCGCCAGTACGCGAACTACGTGCTCACCAACCCCGACATGCTGCACCGGGGCATCCTCCCAGCCCACCCCCGCTGGTCCTCCTTTCTGCGCGCCCTGCGCTATGTCGTGATCGACGAGTGCCACAGCTACCGCGGGGTCTTCGGTTCGCACGTCGCCCAGGTGCTGCGGCGGCTCCGGCGTATCTGCGCCCGCTACGGCTCCGATCCCGTCTTCCTCCTCGCCTCAGCCACCTCCGCGGACCCCGCGCGCGCCGCGACCCGTCTCACCGGCCTCCCGGTGGCCGAGGTCACCGATGACGCATCGCCCCGAGGTGAGCTGGTCTTCGCCCTGTGGGAGCCACCGCTGACCGAGCTCCACGGTGAACAGGGCGCCCCCGTCCGCCGCACCGCCACGGCGGAAACTGCGGATCTGCTCACCGACCTGGCAGTCCAGGGTGTCCGTACGGTCGCCTTCGTACGGTCGCGGCGCGGCGCCGAGCTGATCGCCCTGATCGCCCAGGAACGGCTCGCGGCTGTCGACCGCTCGCTGCCCGGACGGGTCGCGGCCTACCGCGGCGGCTACCTGCCCGCCGAGCGCCGTGCCCTGGAACGCGCCCTGCACTCCGGCGAGCTGCTGGGCCTGGCCGCCACCACCGCGCTCGAACTCGGCGTGGACGTCTCGGGCCTCGACGCCGTGATCCTGGCCGGATATCCGGGCACCCGCGCGTCCCTGTGGCAGCAGGCGGGCCGGGCCGGCCGCACAGGACAAGGTGCGCTCGCCGTGCTCGTGGCCCGTGACGATCCGCTGGACACCTATCTTGTGCACCACCCCGAGGCGCTGTTCCGCCGCCCGGTGGAGTCCACCGTCCTCGACCAGGACAACCCGTACGTCCTCGCCCCCCACCTGTGCGCCGCTGCCGCCGAGATGCCGCTCACGGAAGCCGATCTGGCCCTCTTCGGCCCCGCCGCCCCCGGGCTGATACCTCAGCTCGAGCAGCGGAAGCTGCTGCGCCGCCGGGCCACCGCCTGGCACTGGCCGCGCCGCGAGCGGGCCGCGGATCTGACTGACATTCGCGGTTCGGGCGGCGACCCCGTACAGGTCGTCGAGGCGGTGACCGGCCGCCTGCTGGGCACCGTGGATGCCTCCGCCGCCCACGCCGCGGTCCACGACGGCGCCGTCCATCTCCACCAGGGCCGCAGCTATCTCGTCAAACACCTCGACCTCCAGGACTCCGTGGCCCTGGTGGAGGAGGCGAACCCGCCGTACTCGACCACGGCCCGGGACACGACGACGATTTCCGTCCTGGAGACCACCACGGAGATCCCTTGGGGCGACTCGCACCTGTGCTTCGGTTCTGTCGAGGTCACCAACCAGGTCGTCTCCTATCTCCGCCGGAAACTGATCACTGGCGAGGTGCTCGGCGAGTCCAAGCTGGACCTGCCACCCCGGACACTGCGCACCCGCGGCGTGTGGTGGACGGTCACCGAGGACCAGCTCGAGGCAGCCAGGATCAGTCCTGAGCACCTCCCGGGCGCCCTGCACGCCGCCGAACACGCCTCCATCGGGATGCTGCCGCTGTTCGCCACGTGCGACCGCTGGGACATCGGCGGGGTGTCGATCCCGCTGCACCCGGACACTCTGCTGCCCACGGTCTTCGTATACGACGGGCACCCCGGCGGAGCGGGCTTCGCGGAGCGTGCCTTCCACACGGCGTACCGCTGGCTGCGGGCCACCCGCGAGGCCATCGCCTCCTGCGAGTGCGACTCCGGCTGCCCCTCCTGCATCCAGTCCCCCAAGTGCGGCAACGGCAACGACCCGCTGAACAAGCGCGCCGCCGTGCGGCTCCTCACCACACTCCTCGCGGGCGTGCCTCCGGAGGTTGTGAAAGCCGCGGAGTCGGGGGAGCCCGTGGACCGGGCGGAGTAGACACGGGCGCCACTGCGGCGGAGCCCGCCCGCGACCGGACCCGGGAAGTGAACAGTCCGGCCCGCGCCTCCGCGGTGAGGTCGGCGATCTCGCCGGTCACCGCGCAGCGCACCACCCGAGCGTTCTGGGCGGCTGCCACCCTCCGTGCCGTGGCACAGGCGGCCGGCTGCCCCTCGAGGGCGTGGTCCGCGGCGGCGAGCGCCGCCAGGTCCGCCGCGCCTCCCGCCCTGTGCCGGACCACCACGGCCTGCCCGATCCCCAGCACCGCGGTGAACACCGCGCACAGCGCCGTCGCCAGAACGGCCGTCCACACCGTCGCCGACCCGCGGTCGGCCGAAGCATTCACCGGGCCTCCGCCGCCGCGTCCTCGGCGAGGGCCGCAGCCTCGGCCCGCAGCCGGACGGACAGCGGCCCCGGCCCCGGCGTGGACGCCTCGACCCGCACGCGCACCAGGTCACCCTGGCGGTCGAGCCCGATCCGCGCCCCATGTGGTGCGGCCGAACGAGCCGCCGTCAGTGCGGCACCGCGCGGTTCCGACCGAGCTGCGGCGCGCGCCCCGGCGCGTGCCGCGTCGACACACTGGATCTGCGCCGCCGCGGCCATCAGTCCCCAGAACAGCACCATCGCGAACAGCGCAAGGACCGGCAGCACCACCGCCGCCTCGGCTGTCACATATCCCCCGTCTGACCGGTCAGAATTGCGCATCGAGGGCCCTCCCGATCACCGACTCGAGAGCCGCCGACACCGCCCCGCTGGTCACCACCTTGTAGAGGACGGCACCGAAGCCGCAGGCTGCGATCGTCCCCACCGCGTATTCGGCCGTGGTCATTCCCGCGTCCCGCCGTACATCGCGCAGCGCCCGCCACCACGTCCGGACCTTCATCAACATCTCAGCCCCCTTGTCTCGTTCTCCGTCATGTCTCGTCGGTTCATCGCGTCAGCCGCCGCTCAGGAGCCTGGTCGCCAGGCCGATCAGCACCGGCGCCACTCCGATCGTCAGGAAGGCGGGAAGGAAGCACAGCCCCAGCGGCGCGGTGGCCATCACCCCCGCGCGCCGGGCTCTGGCCGTGGCCTTCCGCGCCTCCTCCGCCCGGCATTCGGCTGCCAGCCGGGTCATTGGCTCCACTGCCGGTACGCCAGTCGCCTGGGCCCGCTCCAGGCAACGCGCCAGGCCGTACGCCCCGGGCAGCGCGCCCAGCCGGCTCCAGGCCAGCGCCGGTTCGGCCCCGAGCCGCAGCTCGGCCGCTGTCTGTGCGAGTCGGTCGCCGACCGGGCCGCCGAGCGAACTCCCCACGGCGTCGGCCGCTTCGCGCGGCCCCGCCCCGGCCGCCAGGCAGGCGGCCAACAGATCACCGGCCAGCGGCAGCCCGCTCTCCGCCCCGTCCACGCCGCCCTCTCCCCCGGGAGACTTCGCCGCGCGGAGGCGACACCACCTCCGTACGCCGTACGCCGCCGCAAGCCCGACGACGCAACCGGGCACGCCACCCACCAGCACAAAGGCAGTGAGTCCGGCGACCGCGGGAGGCCACCGGTCCCGCAGAGCACGGCCGGGCCCGTTCCAGCGGGTGATCCGCTCGCGCAGACCGCTGCACCGTCCCCGCCGGGGCATCTCCGCTTCCAGCAGTCGAAGCATCCGCCGCCGGGCCGCGCCTTCCCGACGGGCACCGCGCACGGCCGCGACCATGCACGCCAGAGCCACGACGGCCGGCACAACCGCGCACAGCCTGTGGACGAACTCGCACGTCATGCGGCCCTCGCTCGCCGCTTGCCGACCGCTGACCGTATGATGCGCGCCGTCCAGGCGAGCCCGGCGCATTCCAGCAGACCCCCGACCGCGAGACAGGCCCATCCGGGCGGGGTGTGGAGCAGGACGCGCAGCGGCTCTGCACCGAGGGCACTGCCCATGAGCAGCCCGAAGACCGGAAGCAGGGCCAGCATCGCCGCGGTCGATCTCGTACCTGCCAGCTGGGCGTACAGCTCTTCGCCCTGTTCCCGCTCCGCGCGCAGCGCCGCTGCCACCCGTTCGAGCCCGCCGGCGAGCCCCGCTCCACCGTCGGCCGCGACCTGCCAACAGGCAGCCATCCCGAGCAGCCCCTCACCACCCGGCTGTCCCGCCGCCTGCCGCAGGGCACCCGGCACGTCGCCGCCGAACCGGGCCGCTGCCAGCACCGAGGCCTCCGAAGGGCCGAGTGCCCCCGCTACGGCCGCTTGCAGCGCCTCGTTCGGCTGCCGCCCGGCCCGCAGTTCACCCGCCACCGCGGCGCACACCTCGATCACCTGGGCAGCGGTCCGGTCGCGGGTTGTGCGGCGCTCCCGCCGCTGAAGCCACCTCCGCGCCAGAGGTACAGCAGCCACGGCTCCGAGCAGCGGCAGCAAGGAGTCCCCGAGCAGGGCGACAGCTCCCCCGGCCGGCAGGCACCACAGCTCGCGCCCCAGCCGCCCCGGGGGCTGCGCCCGCCACCACCGGCTCGCCCCGGCGGACAACCTTCCCCACTGGCGGGAGAGTCCGTCCCGTCCCGGTGCTGCCGAACCACCGCCGGCGAAGAGCAGGCGCACTCTCCGCAGTTCCCGGTCCTGCCCCGACAACAGCCAGGCGGCCAGGCCTGCGCACAGCACGGCCGCGTACACCGGTGTGACACCGGATCCCACTCCGCTGCCGGTCACAGCGCACCCCCGCCCCGCGCGCACAGCCTCTCCAGGCGTCCCCAGCCCCGCTCGTGCCTGAACCCGTCCGTGCCCCAGACCGCGGCCGGTACGGTCCTGACGAACCCGGCACCATCCCGCTCCAGAACATGCACCTCGGCGATCCGCCGCCGCCCGGCACGGTCCCGTACGAGGTGGACAACCACGGACAGGGCGGCCGCCAACTGACTGTGCAGGGCGGCTCGGTCGAGCCCCGCGGTCGAACCGAGGGCCTCGAGCCGCGCGGGCACATCCGCCGCCGCATTGGCATGCACCGTCCCGCAGCCGCCCTCATGGCCGGTATTGAGAGCCGCCAGCAGATCGGTCACCTCCGCGCCCCTGACCTCACCGACCACCAACCGGTCGGGGCGCATCCGCAGCGCCTGCCGCACCAGGTCCCGCAGCGTGACCCGGCCGGTGCCTTCCTGGTTCGCCGGCCGCGCCTCGAGCCGCACCACATGCGGGTGATCGGGCCTCAACTCCGCGGAGTCCTCGGCCAGTACGATCCGCTCGTCCGGCCCGACCAGCCCCAGCAGGGTGCTCAGCAGTGTCGTCTTGCCCGACCCGGTTCCTCCGCTGATGAGGAACGACAAGCGGGCGTCGAGCACTCCCCTGAGCAACCGGTCCCCGTCCGGCGGCACCGTCCCCGCGGAGACAAGTTCCGCGAGACCGAACGCCCGCGGCCGCACCACCCGCAGCGACAGACAGGTCGAGCCGACGGCCACCGGCGGCAGCACCGCGTGCAACCGCGTCCCGTCGGGCAGCCGGGCGTCCACCCACGGCCGAGCGTCGTCCAACCGCCGTCCGGCCACCGCGGCGAGGCGTTGTGCAAGCCTGCGCACAGCTGCCGCGTCGGGGAAGCACACTCCGGTGCGCTCCAGCCCCTGACCCCGGTCCACCCATACTTCGCCCGGTGCGGTGACCAGCACGTCGGTGACATCCTCCTCGGCCAGGAGCGGCTCCAGCGGCCCGCTGCCGACGAGCTCGGAACGCAGCCGCCTCACCACGCCGAGCACTTCCGTGTCCCCGAGCAGCCGCCCCTGCTCCCGCAGCGCGGCCGCGACCCGCGCCGGTGTCGGCTCGGCTCCGGTCTCCGCGAGCCGCAGCCGGACCGCCTCCAGCAGCTGCACCGAAACGGCGCCGGTCACGGAGCTCGACGCGCTCATACGGCGACACCCCCGCCACCCGCCAGCGCCCGGCCCCAGAATTCCGAGCAGAACCGGGCCAGCGGCCCGCGCAAGCTGCTCCCGGGTGGCAGTCCGCCCTGCACAGCCCCCACCAGCCCTGGCTCCGGAGGCAGTTCACCCGCCAGCGGCAGTCCCAGCAGCCGCGCGATCTCCTCGTCGTCCAAGCCGGATCCACAGGGCCCCCGCACCACCGCTCGTAGATCGCGCAGCACCATGCTCACTGTCGCCGCCACCCGGTGTGCCGCGGCGACGGCCCGCAGCTCGGCGGGCACCACGAGCAGTCCCAAGTCCAGCTGCGCCAGAGCCTCGGCGACCGGGTCGTCCACCCGCCGCGGCAGGTCGACGACCACCACGCCACCGCCCCTGCGCGCGGCGCCCAGTACCGAGCGCATCGCCTCGGGCGTGATGACCACGGAGTCGCCCCGGTCCCAGCTCAGCACCCGAAGGGAGTGCAGTTCGGGCAGTGACTCCTCCAGCGCCCCGCCACCGACCCGGCCCCGTGACTGGGCGAACGCGGGCCACCTCAGCCCGTCCGCAGCTTCGCCGCCGAGGAGCACATCGAGGCCGCCGCCCAGCGGATCCCCGTCGATCAGCATGGTGCGCTGCCCCGTACGGGCCGCGGTCAACGCCAGCGCGCAAGCCAGGGTGCTCGCCCCGGCCCCACCCCGGCCGCCGATGACTCCCACCGTCAGCGCCTGCCGGCCGACACCCTCCGCCGCGTCGGCGATCCGGTCCACCAGCCAGGACTCGGCATCGGGCAGGAAGAGCACATGGTCGGCACCGATGTCCACGGCCTGCCGCCACACGTCGTGGTCGTCCAGATCCCGCCCGACGAGCAGCACCCCCGGTCGGCGCACCACTCCACCCAGCCGGTGCACCGCGTCGTCCCCGACCAGGACCAACGGCGCGCCTTCCCAGCCGCTGCCACCCGCGGGCGGCCCATGGGCGACCTCGGGCTCGGCGCCCGCCGCGGCGCACAACCGCAGCAAGTCGTCGAGCAGCCCCTCGTCCTCCGTGACGATCAGCGGTCGGCCCTGCTGTCCGCCAGCGGCCTGCAGCCGATCGGATGTGATGGATCCGGCCACGATCCGCCCCCTCTCGCTTTGCACTCTCACGTCCGCGAACTTCGCGGGGAATCACCGTGCAGCGATCTGAGAAATCACGTGGATCTTGGTCAAAAACTGTGGACAACTCGCGAGTTGTGAATATCCCGGTCACCTATACCGGTGACTTCCGCTCCGCAGTGCAACGATTACGTTCGGTCACGCGTCATGCTTGTCGAGGGCAGCGGGCCTGCACGGCCCAGAAGGGGGACAAGATCGGAAATGGACGACGAAAACGCGTCCGGACATGCGACGACCCCCGCCGGGGGGGAGAGCGGGGGTCGTCCCCACGGCCGACTCGGGGGGGGAGGAGTCGGACCGGGTTAGCACGGTCGCGAACGATCCGTGACTTCCATGGTGTACCCGAGAGCCTTCTCAGGCAAACCCACGCGCCGGAGCTTACGCCGAATGGCGGCCCCCTATGCTCACCCTCGTGGAAAACCACTCCTTGCCCCGCACAGCCGCCTTCTTCGACCTCGACAAGACGGTGATTGCGAAGTCGAGCACGCTGACCTTCAGCAGGTCCTTCTACCAGGGTGGCCTGATCAGCCGCAGAGCCGTACTGCGGACCGCTTACGCCCAGTTCGTCTACCTCATCGGCGGCGCCGACCACGATCAGACGGAGCGTATGCGGCAGTACCTCTCCGCCCTGTGCCGCGGCTGGAATGTCCAGCAGGTCCGGGAGATCGTCGCCGAGACGCTGCACGATCTGATCGATCCGATCATCTACGACGAAGCGGCCTCGCTCATCGAGGAGCACCACACCGCCGGCCGCGATGTGGTGATCGTCAGCACCTCGGGCGCCGAGGTCGTCGAACCGATCGGCGAGCTGCTCGGAGCCGACCGCGTGGTGGCCACCCGCATGGTCGTCGAGGAGGGCCGCTTCACCGGCGAGATCTCCTACTACTGCTACGGGCCGACCAAGGCTGAAGCCATCGCCGAACTGGCCGAAAGCGAGGGCTACGACCTGGCCCGCTGTTACGCGTACAGCGACTCGGTGACCGACATCCCCATGCTCGAATCCGTAGGCCACCCCTGCACCGTCAACCCTGACCGCGGGCTGCGCCGAGAGGGGGCGGCCCGCGGCTGGCCGGCGCTCTCCTTCAACCGCCCGGTCCGGCTGAAGCAGCGGGTTCCGGCGCTGTCGATGCCGGACTGGCCCGTACTCGCAGCGGTCGCTGCGGTCGGTGCCGCGACGGCCACCGCAGGCTTGTTCTGGTATGCAAGTCGGCGCCGAGCGGCTTATGCCCGTTTTTGAAGTCAAAAGTAAAGAACTGCAGCTGGGGCTTCCGCTTAATGATTCGCTGGAGTAGAAAGGAATCAACGGCCCGCGAGACCAGGGATATCCGGGAGGATCTTCCTCTGACGCATCAAGGCCCCACGGACCGAGCATGAAAGTCGGGCACCCACGCGACGCCGACCCGTCGAATACGGGCCAGCCGCACCAGGTGACGGGCAGAGTTCCCGACCTGATCGGTAAATATCCTGCACGCATGGTAACCCGGCGGACATGCCAGCGGCGGTACCTCTTTTCGGTACCGCCGCAACCCTTTTCACAGGCCGGTCAGGCCGCCCCGCGCTGAAGTGCCTCGCAGACCGCCGCGCTCTCCCGGGCACCCAGCTCAACCGCCTGCCCGCAGTGCGCGATCCACGCCGCCATCCCGTCCGGCGTGCCTGACACGTATCCATCGAGCGCCGCCGCGTAGGCCGCGCGCCCGAGCTCCGCGTGCCCTACTTCCGCCGGGCAGACGGACTTCGGGTCGAGCCCGCTGCCGACCAGCACGATCCGCTCCGCGGCCCGCGCGACCAGACCGTTGCACGAGCCGAAGGGCCGCAGCGCCAGCAACTCGCCGTGCACCACCGCGGCCGTCACCAGGGCCGGCGCCTCGCCCTCCCGTCGCGCCCCAACGCCTTTGTCCGAGCGCGCGCCCCCGGACGCGAGCAGCAGCTGCGCCAGCCCTTCCAGCCTGCCGGCCACCTCGTCCGCATCCGGCACCGCCAGCTCGACCAAGGGCTCCGACACCGACTCGCCCGCCAGCCGGGGCCGGCCCACGGTGTCATCCGGAGCCGCGCCTCCCGCGGCAACCAGATGCAACCGGGCCAGCGCACGCAGCGGCGACTGCCGCCAGACACTGAGCAGTTGACCCGCCTCGGCGGTCAGCCGCAGCGCCGCACCCACCGCCTGCGGCTCCCCTTCGCCGCCGAAGTCGCTGCGCCGCCGCACCTCTTCGAGTGCCCAGTCGGCACCGGACAGCGCCGCTGACCCGCGCGCTCCGCGCAGCGCGGCCTCCGCGGTGATTTCGTTGCTGCGGCGGCGCATCACACGGTGGCCGTAGACCCGGTCCACGGCCTTGCGCACGGAGTCCACAGAGCCGGCTACACCCGGAAGCTCGCCCAGAGCGGCCAGCGGATCGGCATTCACCGGGGGCCGGGGAGTCTCGCCCCGGGAAGACGCAGTCATGAGTACGACCCTACGCACTCGCCGCCCATACCCCTCGAAGGGGTGGACTTCTCCTCTCCCGGTACTCACTATCCGCATCCATGCGCATACCCTTGGTGAACATGAAGATCGCTTTCGTAGGGAAGGGCGGCAGCGGCAAGACCACGCTGTCCTCGCTGTTCATCCGCCACCTCGCAGCCTCCCGCGTCCCCGTGATCGCGGTGGACGCCGATATCAATCAACACCTGGGACCGGCCCTCGGCCTCGACGAGACGACGGCCGCCGAGCTGCCCGCCATGGGCGCCCGACTACCGCTGATCAAGAACTATCTGCGCGGTACGAATCCGCGTATCGCCTCTGCCGAGACCATGATCAAGACGACTCCGCCGGGCGAGGGATCGCGCCTGCTGCGGATCAGCGAGGACAACCCGGTCTACGCCGCCTGTGCCCGGACCGTGGAGCTCGAGGACAACCACGGCGTACGGCTGATGGTGACCGGGCCGTTCACCGAGTCCGACCTCGGCGTGGCCTGCTACCACTCCAAGGTCGGCGCGGTCGAGCTGTGCCTGAACCACCTCGTGGACGGCCGCGACGAGTACGTCGTCGTCGATATGACGGCGGGCTCCGACTCCTTCGCGTCGGGGATGTTCACCCGCTTCGATATGACCTTCCTGGTGGCGGAGCCGACCCGCAAGGGCATTGCGGTCTACCGCCAGTACAAGGAGTACGCCTGTGACTTCGGCGTCGCCCTGCGCGTGATCGGCAACAAGGTGCAGGGAGCGGACGATCTTGCGTTTCTCCGCGACGAGGTGGGCGATGACCTGCTGGTCACCGTCGGCCACTCGGACTGGGTCCGGACGATGGAGAAGGGCCGCCCGCAGCGTTTCGACCACCTCGAGCCCGCCAACCGCGCCGCCCTGCGAACTCTGCACGACGCCGCCGACAGCGCGTACGGGCGGCGCAACTGGGAGCGCTATAACCGACAGATGGTCCACTTTCATCTCAAGAATGCGGAGAGCTGGGGGAACGCGAAAACGGGCGCCGATCTGGCAGCCCAGGTCGACCCGGCCTTCGCCCTGGAGGAGAGCCTGGCTGCCGCCCCCCAGCCGGCCTGACGCCGCCGACCGCAGGCACTCACCGCACGGCTGATGGGACCGGCCGCGCGCCCGGACCCGGCCGCTCGTGCTTCCCCGGCGCGGTCTGCGCGCCGGGGAAGCACGAGCACCGCCCCCGCGGAAGCGTGGAGCGCCACGGAGGCCGGGGGACCACTCCGGGACACCTACCGCTTGGCCGGCGACTCCGGCTTCGCCTGGGCCTGGGGCCCCGCAGGAGCAACGGGCTGCGCGGAGAGAAAGGCCTCCCAGCCCTCCGCCGGCTTCTTGCCGACACCCAGGGTGCGAAGCCTCTCCAGCACCTGCGGATCCTGCGCGTCCAGCCAGTCGGCGAGCTGCTTGAAGGTCACACAACGCACGCCTTCCTGGGGGCAGATCGACTTGATGGTGTCCTCGACGGCGCGCATATACGTGCCACCGTTCCAGGACTCGAAGTGGTTTCCGATGAACAGCGGGGCACGGTTGCCGTTGTACGCCCGGTCGAAGGCCTGGCGCAGACCGTCGCGCATCTGCTCTCCCCAGGCGGCGTGCCGCGAGGGGTCGCCGTTCACCGTGCCGGACTGGTTCGCCAGGAAGTTGTAGTCCATCGACAGTGTTTCGAAGGTGCGGCCGGGCATCGGGATCTCCTGAAGCGGAAAGTCCCAGATCCCATCGATCTTGCTCGGCCAGACCTGGCGGCCCCCCCGGGAGCTGGCGTCGTAGCGGAAACCCATCTCCTTCGCGGCGGGGATCAGATTCCGCTGGCCCTCGAGACACGGGGCGCGGCCACCGACCAGCTCCTTGCTGTAGTCGAAGGGCAGCGATTCGGCGTTCTTGAGGCCGGCGTTCGTCCTCCAGTTCTTGACGAACCCCTCGGCCTGCGTGATCTCGCTCTTCCACTCCTCGGAGGACCAGGTGCCGACACCGCCGTTGGCACCGCAGAAGTGACCGTTGAAGTGGGTGCCGATCTCGTTGCCGTCCTGCCAGGCACCGCGGATCTGCTTCAGGGTGTCCCTGATTCCCCTGATGTTGTTGAAACCGATGTCCGAGGCGCCGGGTCGGTGTCTCGGTGGGGCGTAGAGCTCCCGCTTCTCGTGCGGCAGCAGGTACACGGCGCTGAGGAAGTACGTCATCTTCGCGTCGTACTTCTTGCCGACCTCGCGGAAGTGCGAGAAGAGTCTCTGGTTGTCCTCGCCCGCGCCGTCCCAGGAGAAAACCACGAACTGCGGGGGCTGTTGGCCCGGTACCAGCTTCCGGACCGCGGGCTGAAGGGGCTGCCGGCCGGTGTCGACGGTTGAACCGTCTCCGATCACTCGGACCTTGTCCGCGGCCGCGCCCTTGGGGGCGGAGGAACGTTTCTGCGCCTCGGTGGCGCCGGGCTTCGTCGCCACACCGCTGGAGCATCCGGCCACCGCCAGGGTCACCGCCGATGTGGCGACACCCAGGATCACTCTCCGTACGACTGCCATGAGCCACCTCTTTCCTCGGGCTTGTGCAGGGCCGACTCAGCGCGCACCAACCTCGCATGACCAGGAAGGAGGAATAAAACGACAAGCTGTAAAACATACAAATTCACTCGATAGATGTAATCAATGCCCATTTGGCCTAGAAAATCTCGTCTTGTTCTTTACCTTGCATTACGATTCGTTTACCGACAGTTGAGGATCGCCAGGGCAGCCACCACCGTGCCGAAGCCGGGCGATCCGCCATCCCGCCGCTGTACGCCGTGACCCACGGCCGCGCTTGACCGCGACCGCGCCGCCCCGGAGGAGACGGGAACCATGTCTGCATGTACGCCCACGCGCATCGACCGCCCCTCTCGTGCCTATCGATTCGCCCGAGCAAAACGGATTGACCGGATTCCGCAGGATCCGAATCCTCCCCCGGGCCACCGCCGTTCCCCCGGGGGCTTCCGCATCCGGCCCGCCGATCTCTCAGCGTCGATCACGGTCTTCCTGATCGCGGTCCCGATGTCCCTCGGACTCGCCGTCGCCATCGATGCCCCACTGCAGGCCGGTCTCGTCGCCGCGGCGGTCGGCGGCATTCTCGGGGGGCTGCTGGGCGGCACCCCGCTCCAAGTCAGCGGCCCGTCAGCCGGCCTGACCGTCGTCACCGCCGAACTGATCCAGGTCTACGGCTGGCGCACCACCTGTGCGATCACGATTTGTGCGGGTCTCCTCCAACTCGTCCTCGGCACTCTGCAGGTGGCGCGCAGCGCGCTGGCCGTGAGCCCGGCCATCGTGCACGGCACCCTGGCCGGGATCGGTGTCGCCCTCGCTCTGGGCCAGCTCCATGTCGTTCTCGGTGGCGAGCCGCAGAGCAGGGCGATCGACAACGCCCGTGCGCTACCCGGACAATTGGCCGATCTCAGCCCCGCGGCGCCTGCCATCGGGATACTCACCGTCGCCGTCCTGGTGCTGTGGCCGCGCCTTCCGGGGCGTACGGGCCATGCGCTGCGCCATGTGCCCGCGGCGCTCGCCTCGGTGGCCCTGGCAACCGGCGTTGCGGCAGTGGCCGCACCGGGGCTGAGCCATGTCGATCTGCCCTCCTGGCGGGCGCACATCCTGCCGGAGCCGCCCCACGGCGCGCTGCTGGGACTGGCAGCCGCGGTGCTCACGGTGATGCTCGTGGCAAGCCTCGAGTCGCTGCTGTCCGCCGTTGCCGTGGACAAGCTCACCGCCGACCGCCCGGGCCCCGCCGTGCCCCGCTCCGACCTCGACCGGGAGCTGCGCGGCCAGGGCATCGCCAATGCCGTGTCCGGTCTGCTCGGCGGGCTGCCGGTCTCCGGTGGCGCGGTGCGCAGTTCGGCCAACGTACGTGCGGGGGCCGTGAGCCGCGGCTCCAACGTGCTGCACGGCGTGTGGGTGCTGCTGGCGGCCGGGCTGCTGGTACCGGCACTGGAGTTCATCCCGCTGGCCGCGCTCGCGGCGCTGGTGATGGTGGTCGGCGTGCAAATGGTCAGCTTCGCCCATATCCGCAACGTGCACATGCACCGGGAGTTCCCGGTCTACGCGGCGACGGTCGCGGGCGTGCTGCTGATGGGGGTGCTGGAAGGTGTGGTGGCCGGGATCGCGGTCGCCGTGGCACTGGCTCTGCACCGGCTGGCGCATACCCGCATCACACTCGGAGAGGGCCCGGACGGTGCCCATCGGGTGCAGGTCCGGGGCCAGTTGACGTTCCTCGCGGTGCCACGGTTGAGCCGTTCCCTGGGGCAGGTACCGGACGGATCCACCGTGGTGGTGGAGCTGGACGGTTCCTTCATGGACCACGCGGCGTACGAGACGTTGCAGCACTGGCAGGATGCGCACACCGCTCTCGGCGGCACGGTCACGGTCTGCGGACGGGCCGGACAGCGCATCGCCGAGCCTCCTTCCCCGCACGGCTGCCGACCCTGGACGCCCTGGCGCAACCACACCTGCACTCTTGCGCAGTCCCCCGGACGGCCGAAGGTCGGCAGCGGCCAACTGGCGAGCGGCCTGAGCGCATTCCAGCGGAACACCGCGCCGCTGGTGCGTGAGGAACTGGCCCGACTCGCCCGTGAGGGTCAGCGCCCCTCGCAGCTGTTCCTGACCTGTGCTGACTCCCGGCTGGTCACCAGCATGATCACCTCAAGCGGTCCGGGTGACCTGTTCACCGTACGGAATGTGGGCAACCTGGTGCCGCTGCCGGGTGCCGAGACCACGGACGACTCGGTGGCCGCCGCGATCGAGTACGCCGTGGACGTGCTGAAGGTCAGCAGCATCACGGTGTGCGGGCACTCCGGCTGCGGTGCGATGCAGGCACTGCTGGGTTCGTCGCCGGGCGGGCCGCCGACTCCGCTGATGCGCTGGTTGCGGCACGGCCTGCCCAGCCTGGAGCGGATGAGGGGCCTGCAGGGCGCGGGCGGCCATCCCCCTGACGGAGTCCGGTGGAGGATCGCCGGCCGGCCCGTCGAAGACGATGTCGAGCAGCTCTGCCTGACCAATGTGGTGCAGCAGTTGCAGCATCTGGCGGCCCATGAGGCCGTGGCGCGCCGGGTGGCCGAAGGATCCCTGGAGCTGCACGGCATGTACTTCCATGTCGGGGAGGCCCAGGCCTATCTCCTCGACGAGGGTGAGGAGGTCTTCGCACGGGTGAGCCCGACGGCCGACGAGCAAAGCCTGGCCTGAGGCCGCGATCCGGTGCGGGCCGGTGAACCGGGCCGCACCGGGGTAGGTGACACCAGCCGGGCCAGGCACCTCGGCGCCACACAGGTCTAAACCAATTCCCGGAAGGCCCTTGTCACCTGGCCGGGGGACTGATGAGCTATGGCCTGGGACATATAGGCCACCCTGGGAATGGGAGATGCCGTGAGCAACGAAAGCCTGGCCAATCTGCTGAAGGAGGAGCGGAGGTTCGCGCCGCCTGCCGGCCTGGCCGCCGACGCCAACGTCACGGCGGAGGCGTATGAGCAGGCCAAGGCTGATCGGTTGGGCTTCTGGGCCGAGCAGGCCCGTCGGCTGACCTGGGCCACCGAACCCTCCGAGACCCTCGACTGGACCAATCCGCCGTTCGCCAAGTGGTTCGCCGACGGCAAGCTCAACGTCGCGTACAACTGCGTGGACCGGCACGTCGAGAACGGCCTCGGCGACCGGGTGGCCCTGCACTTCGAGGGGGAGCCCGGCGACGCCCGCTCCCTCACCTACGCCGAGCTCCAGCGCGAGGTCTCCAAAGCCGCCAACGCCCTCACCGAGCTGGGTGTCGAGGCCGGTGACCGGGTCGCCGTCTACATGCCGATGATCCCGGAGACGGTCGTCGCGATGCTGGCCTGCGCCCGCATCGGCGCCCCGCACTCGGTCGTCTTCGGCGGTTTCTCCGCCGACGCGCTCGCCACCCGCATCCATGACGCCGACGCCCGCGTCGTCATCACCGCCGACGGCGGCTACCGGCGCGGCAAGCCCTCCGCGCTCAAGCCGGCCGTCGACGAGGCGCTGGGCAAGGCCGGCACGGAGAACGTCCGCAGCGTCCTCGTCGTCCGCCGTACGGGCCAGGACACGGCCTGGACTTCGGGCCGCGACGTGTGGTGGCACGAACTGGTGGACCGCCAGCCGGACCAGCACACCCCGGAGGCGTTCGACGCCGAGCACCCGCTCTTCATCCTCTACACCTCCGGCACGACCGGGAAGCCCAAGGGCATCCTGCACACCACCGGTGGCTACCTCACCCAGGTGTCGTACACCCACAACGCGGTGTTCGACCTCAAGCCGGAGTCGGACGTCTACTGGTGCACCGCCGATGTCGGCTGGGTCACCGGTCACTCGTACATCGTCTACGGGCCGCTCTCCAACGGCGGAACCGAGGTGCTCTATGAGGGCACTCCCGACACCCCGCACCAGGGCCGCTGGTGGGAGATCGTGCAGAAGTACGGCGTCACGGTCCTCTACACGGCGCCGACCGCGATCCGTGCCTGCATGAAGTGGGGTGACGACATCCCCGCCAAGTTCGACCTGTCCTCGCTCCGCATCCTGGGCTCGGTGGGTGAGCCGATCAACCCCGAGGCCTGGATCTGGTATCGCAAGAACATCGGCGCAGACCGCACGCCCGTCGTCGACACCTGGTGGCAGACCGAGACCGGCGGCATCATGATCAGCCCGCTGCCGGGGGTCACCGAGACGAAGCCGGGCTCGGCCCAGCGCGCTCTCCCCGGCATCTCCGCGACCGTGGTCGACGACGACGCGATCGAGGTGCCGGACGGCGCCGGCGGCTATCTGGTCCTCACCGAGCCGTGGCCCGCGATGCTCCGCACCATCTGGGGCGACGACCAGCGCTACCTCGACACCTACTGGTCGCGCTTCGAGGGCCGCTACTTCGCGGGTGACGGCGCCAAGAAGGACGACGACGGCGACATCTGGCTGCTCGGCCGGGTCGACGACGTGATGCTGGTGTCCGGCCACAACATCTCGACCACCGAGGTCGAGTCGGCGCTGGTCTCCCATCCGAAGGTCGCCGAGGCCGCGGTTGTCGGCGCCACCGACCCGCAGACCACCCAGGCCATCTGTGCCTTCGTCATCCTGCGTGGCACCGCCTCCGAGGATGAAGGACTGGTCGAGGAGTTGCGGTCGCACGTCGCCAAGGCGCTCGGCCCGATCGCCAAGCCCCGGCGGATCCTGCCGGTGGCCGAGCTGCCCAAGACCCGCTCCGGCAAGATCATGCGTCGGCTGCTGCGCGATGTCGCCGAAAACCGGGCGCTCGGTGACGTCACCACGCTCACGGACTCGTCCGTGATGGAGCTCATCCAGAACAAGCTGCCGGGCGCCTCAGAGGACTGAGCGGAACGGCCCTGGCGCTTCGCGCCCTGCACACACCTACGGGGTGCTCGGTTACGACCGGGCGCCCCGTAGGCACGTAAAGTGAGGCCCGGGCAGCCCTTCGCGCCGCCGGGTAAATGATCGTTTGCGTTTGTCGATATCGCGACAAAAGATTCAGGGTGCGCCGGGACGTCTGGTCGGCACGTGCTTCAGCCGTACGACGGGAGCCTTCTGTGCCGAACCCGACCGGAGGTCGTATCCGTGGCCGCGCCCAACCACCGTAAATTTCTTGGACGCCTGTCGCTCCCGGAGCGGACGTTCCTGACGGATGCGCTGCGCACCGAGACCGTCGGTGGCGTCCTCCTGCTGGTCGCCGCGATCGCCGCGCTCATCCTGGCGAACACCCCCCTCAGCGACTTCTACGAGGACGTCAGGGACTTCCGTGCGGGGCCCGGATCACTGCATCTGAACCTCTCGGTCGCCTCGTGGGCCAAGGATGGCCTGCTCACCATCTTCTTCTTCGTCGCAGGCATCGAACTCAAGCGCGAACTGGTCGCGGGCGAATTGCGCGACCCCAGGGCCGCGGCCCTCCCGGTCGTCGCTGCGGCCTGCGGGATGGCGGTCCCGGCCCTCTTCTATGTGATCGTGAACGCGGGCGGCGACGGCAGCATGAGCGGCTGGGCGGTGCCGACCGCCACCGACATCGCCTTCGCGCTCGCCGTCCTGGCGGTCATCGGCACCTCCCTGCCGTCCGCGCTGCGCGCCTTCCTGCTCACCCTCGCCGTCGTCGACGATCTCTTCGCGATCCTGATCATCGCGGTCTTCTTCACCACCGAGATCGACTTCTTGGCGCTGGGCCTCTCCCTCGTGGGTCTCGTCCTCTTCTGGTTCCTGCACCACAAGGACGTACGGGGCTGGTACCTCTTTGTCCCGCTCGCCGCGGTGATCTGGGCCTTGATGCACGCCAGCGGGGTGCACGCCACCGTCGCCGGCGTCGCCATGGGCCTGATGCTGCGCTGCACGGTCCGGGAGGGCGAGAAGCACTCCCCCGCGGAACGCATCGAGCACCTCGTACGGCCCCTCTCGGCCGGCCTCGCGGTGCCACTGTTCGCCCTCTTCGCGGCCGGTGTGGCGGTATCCGGGAAGTCCATCGGCGATGTCTTCACCACACCCGAACCGCTGGGAGTGGTCCTCGGCCTCGTCCTCGGCAAGACCATCGGCGTGTTCGGCGGCTCGTGGCTCGCCGCCCGCTTCACCAGAGCCGAGCTCAACGAGGATCTCGCCTGGGCGGACGTGTTCGCGGTCGCCTCGCTCGCCGGCATCGGCTTCACCGTCTCGCTCCTCATCGGCGAACTCGCCTTCCCCGACGACCCGCTGCTCACCGGCGAGGTCAAAGCGGCCGTACTGATCGGCTCGCTGATCGCGGCGGTCGTCGCGAGCACGCTGCTCAAGATGCGCGACGTCAAGTACCGGAGGCTGTGCGCGGAGGAGGACCGCGACGAGGACGAGGACGGCATCCCCGACATCTACGAGCTGGACAAGCCGGAGTACCACCTGCGGATGGCCGCCATCCACGAGGCGAAGGCCGCCGAGCACCGACGGCTTGCCGAAGTGGCCGCCGGAAGCGCGGGAGACGACAGTCCGGCATGATCTGAGGGCAACCGGCCGGTAATCGGTGAGAAGTCCGGGCAGGTACCCGGCGGGAGTTACTCCAGCAGCAGGCAATCCGGCAGAAGAGAAGAGGGATGAGCGATGAGTGCAGTCGAGCAGGACGGCGACCGCAGCCTCGGTCAGTTGGTGGCAGAGGCGACGGCCGAGATGTCCGCCCTGGTGCACGATGAGATCGCCCTGGCCAAGGCGGAGCTCCGCCAGGACGTCAAGCGGGCGGGCATCGGCGGCGGTGCGATCACGGCGGCCGGGATCCTGGCGCTGTTCGCCCTGCCGGTGCTGAGCTTCGCCGCCGCGTACGGCATCCACAACCTCGGGCTCGGCCTGGCCTGGTCCTTCCTGATCGTGGGTGGCGCCCATCTGCTGGTCGCCGCGGTGCTCGGGCTCTTCGCCATGGCCAAGTTCAAGAAGGTGAAGCCGCCGCAGCGGAGCATCGCCTCGGCCAAAGAGACGGCTGCCGTACTGCAGAACGTCAAGCCGCATCCGCGCCCGGCGGCCGATGTGCTCCCGGTCGGCGTGACTGTGACACGCTCATCCGTATGACCGCTCCCGACACCAACGCCTCGGTCGTACGCCTCGACGGGCCCTGGACGCACCGGGACGTCGCCGCCAACGGCGCCCGGTTCCATATCGCGGAGGCCGGCGACGGCCCGCTGGTACTGCTGCTGCACGGCTTCCCGCAGTTCTGGTGGACCTGGCGGCACCAGCTGACCGCGCTCGCCGACGCGGGCTTCCGCGCGGTCGCCATGGACCTGCGCGGTGTCGGCGGCAGCGACCGTACGCCCCGCGGCTACGACCCGGCCAACCTCGCCCTCGACGTGACCGGAGTGATCCGCTCGCTCGGCGAGCCGGACGCCGCGCTCGTCGGCCACGACCTGGGCGGATATCTGGCCTGGACCGCCGCCGTAATGCGGCCGAAGCTGGTCCGGCGGCTCGCGGTCTCCTCGATGCCGCACCCTCGGCGCTGGCGCTCGGCGATGATCGGCGACGCCAAGCAGAGCACGGCGGGCAGCCACATCTGGAGCCTCCAGCGGCCATGGATCCCCGAGCGGCGGCTGGTCGCGGACGACGCGGCGCTGGTGGGGCGGCTGATCAGGGAGTGGTCCGGGCCCCGGCTTCCGGAGGACGAGGCCGTGGAGACCTACCAGCGGGCGATGCGCATCCCCTCGACGGCGCACTGCTCGATCGAGCCGTACCGGTGGATGATGCGGTCCATCGCCCGGCCGGACGGGATCCAGTTCAACCGCCGGATGAAGCGGCCCGTACAGGTTCCGACGCTGCATCTGCACGGCTCGCTCGACCCGGTGATGCGGACCCGGAGCGCGGCGGGCTCGGGGCAGTACGTGGAGGCGCCCTACCGCTGGCGGCTGTTCGACGGTCTCGGCCACTTCCCCCACGAGGAGGACCCGGTCGCCTTCTCGACCGAACTGGTCAACTGGCTCCGCGACCCTGAACCGGACCGCTGACCTCCGCGCTTCTCGCATGTACTTCCGACAAACGGCCAATTGCCCGAAGCATAGGCCAATTGGCGGGTCCGGAGGCGGTTACCGACCTTGGGGCACGGGCACGCTTCCCGGTATGGGTTGGACGCACGACTCCCGTAACGCCGGGGGTCCGGGGACTTCTCCCCGGGACAACGCAGTTCGTAGCAGCCGCGCCGCCGCGCGAAGCACTCCGCAGGGGGTGGTAGTCGCGGGGCATCCAGGGCGGATCGCCGATATTCAGTTGGGCATTCCACGTATTCTCCGCCGCCGCGCCCGCTGGGTGTCGGCGCGGCTTCGCCATCCACGCGGCTGAGCGCGCCGGCGCCTGTCCGGCGCCGGTGGCGCCGTAGGGGTCAGTGCAGGGCATCCGGTCGGGGCATCAGATCGGGCCTGTCCAGACAGCACGCAGGCGCCTCTAGAGTGCGCAGCCCTCGCTGTCCACCGACCGGGTGGCCGTACGGCCCCTGATGATGTCCTCGCGCACCTCGTCCGTCGTGAGGGCGTATCCGGTGTCCGGGTCGTCCAGTGACTTGGCGAAGACCACGCCGTACACCCGGCCGTCCGGGGTGAGCAGCGGGCCGCCGGAGTTGCCCTGCCGCACGGTCGCGTAGAGGGAGTAGACATCACGGCGGACCGTGCCGCGGTGGTATATGTCCGGGCCGCTGGCTCGGATACGGCCTCGGACGCGCGCCGCCCGTACGTCGAACGCACCGTTCTCCGGGAAGCCCGCGACGATCGCGCCGTCGCCGGTGCCCGCGTCGCGCTCGGTGAAGTCGAGCACCGGCGCCCGCAGCGAGGGGACGTCGAGGACGGCGATGTCGCGCTCCCAGTCGTAGAGGACGACGCGGGCGTCGTAGAGCCTTCCCTCGCCGCCGATCTGCACGGTCGGCTCGTCGACACCGCCGACGACGTGCGCATTCGTCATCACGCGGTTCGGTGAGAAGACGAATCCGGTGCCCTCCAGGACCTTGCCGCAGCTGCGGGCGGTGCCGACGACCTTGACGATGCTGCGCTGCGCACGGGTGGCGACCGGGCTGCTGGCGAGCTTGGGGTCGGGCGCGGGAACGGAGGTGATCGGTTCGCTGGAGAAGGGGCTGAACACCTGCGGGAAGCCGTTCTGGGCCAGCACGGAACTGAAGTCCGCGAACCAGGCGTTCGTGGACGGCGGGACCACCTGCGAGACGCCGAGCAGCACCTTGGAGTTACGGACCTCCTTGCCGAGCGTCGGCAGGGAGGTTCCGGCAAGTGCGGAGCCGATCAGCCAGGCGACCAGCAGCATCGCGACGACGTTGACCAGCGCGCCTCCGGTCGCGTCCAGCGCGCGGGCCGGTGACCAGATGATGTGCCGGCGCAGCTTGTTGCCCAGGTGCGTGGTGAAGGCCTGGCCGACCGAGGCACAGATGATCACGATGACCACCGCGGCCACCGCCGCGCCCGTTCCCGGGGTGGCGTCGTCGGTGACCTGGTTCCAGATCACGGGCAGCAGATAGACCGCGACGAGGCCGCCGCCGAGGAAGCCGATGACCGACAGGATGCCGACAACGAAGCCTTGTCGGTAGCCGATGATCGCGAACCACACGGCGGCGAGCAGCAACATGATGTCCAGCGCATTCACCGGGACACCGTCTCATGCACGCCAGTCGAGCGGGACTTGCTTTGTGCGGTCCCATGCTTCTTCCCAGCCCGCGAAGTGCAGAATCCGGTCGATCACACCGGCCGTGAACCCCCAGACCAGGGCATCCCGGACGAGGAACGCCGGACCGCGGTGGCCGCTCGGATGGGTGGTGGTGGCGCGGTTGGCCGGATCCGTGAGATCGGACACGGGAACGGTGAACACCCGGGCCGTCTCCCCCGGGTCGACCGGGGACACCGGGCTGGGGCTCCGCCACCAGCCGAGCACGGGCGCCACGACGAATCCGCTCACGGGGATGTAGAGGCTCGGCAGCACACCGAAGACCTGAACGCCGGAGGGGTCGAGTCCGGTCTCCTCCCTGGCCTCGCGCAACGCGGCTCGCACCGGCCCGACGGTTTTGGGATCACCGTCCTCCGGGTCGAGCGCCCCGCCGGGAAAGCACGGCTGCCCGGCATGCGACCGCAGACTGCCGGCCCGCTCCATCAGCAGCAGCTCCGGCCCGTCGTCGCCCTCGCCGAAGAGGATCAGCACGGCGGACGGACGTCCGCCGGACTCCGGCGGCAGGAAGCGGCTCAGCTGCTGCGGCTCCACGGTCTCCGCCGCCCGGACCACCGGCAGCAGCCACTGGGGCAGCCCGTCCGCGCTGACCACGGTTCCGTCGCCGCAGGCCTCCCGCGCGCGCGTCATAGGCGGCCTTCTGCGCACCGGGGCGCGCCCGCGGCGGCGTCCCGGTCGTCCACGGCCCCGTCCGGGCCGGCGTACGTCCCGCTCCGGCCCGCTGAGGGCGCCCGAAGGCGGCCGACAGACGGGGGCCACGGCGCCCGGTCCGGCTCACGGTCCGGGCTCGCCCCCGCGGCGCTCACTCCGCCCCCAGCGGCGGAGCCGGCTTGCCCGGGTAGTCCGGCGGGGGCTTCAGCCGCTGGCCCGGGGCGCCGCCCAGCTCGTACTTCAGCAGCTTCTTGGCCTTCTCCGGGTCGGTCTCGCCCTCGCCGTACGCGGGGCAGAGGGGCGCGATCGCGCAGGCGCCGCAGGCGGGCTTGCGGGAGTGGCAGACCCTGCGGCCATGGAAGACGACCCGGTGCGAGAGCATCGTCCACTCGCTCTTCGGGAACAGCTCGGCGACCTCGGCCTCGACCTTCTCCGGGTCCTCCTGCTCGGTCCACTTCCAGCGCCGGACCAGGCGTCCGAAGTGCGTGTCGACGGTGATGCCGGGGACCCCGAAGGCATTGCCGAGCACCACGTTCGCCGTCTTGCGGCCCACACCGGGCAGGGTGACCAGGTCCTCGAGACGGCCCGGCACCTCGCCGCCGAACCGGTCGCGCAGCGCGGTGGACAGCCCGATCAGCGATTTGGCCTTGGCCCGGAAGAAGCCGGTGGGGCGGATGATCTGCTCCAGCTCCTCCGGGTTGGCCGCGGCCATGTCCTCCGGCGCCGGATACACGGCGAAAAGGTCGGGGGTGGTCTGGTTGACCCGCAGATCGGTCGTCTGGGCGGAGAGGACCGTCGCGACGAGCAGCTGGAACGGGTTCTCGAAGTCCAGCTCGGGGTGGGCGTACGGGTAGACCTCCGACAGCTCACGGTTGATGCGGCGGGCCCGGCGGACGAGCGCGAGCCGTGACTCCGGTTTGGTTTTTGTACTTTTTGCGGTTTTACTCTTCTTGGCGGGCTCGCGTTCGCCCACAGCGGAATTCTGAGCCCGGCTCACCCTTCCGGCCCCCTTGCCCTGTGCTCTCACCGGCGTATTGGACACTCGGCCAGCCTAAGGCCCGGCACCGACATCCGCCCCGGCCGCCGGTGAACAGGAGCCCAATCGGACCCCTGCCGTATGGCTTCGGGCAGGGATAGGCCACACTTGTGTTTGATCACACAGTTTTACCGTCCGGCATTATGGGGGAGCACGGTCCCCTGACCATGTCGACAAGGAGAGATCTCGTGGACGACGTTCTGCGGCGCGCCCCGCTCTTCGCGGCGCTCGATGAGGAGCAGGCCGCCGAGCTGCGCGCCTCAATGAGCGAGGCCACCCTCGCCCGGGGCGAGGCCCTGTTCCACGAAGGGGACCCCGGCGACCGCCTCTACGTGGTCACCGAGGGCAAGGTGAAGCTCCACCGCACCTCCCCGGACGGCCGGGAGAACATGCTGGCGGTCCTCGGCCCCGGTGAGCTCATCGGTGAGCTCTCCCTCTTCGACCCCGGCCCGCGTACGGCCACCGCCAGCGCCCTCACCGAGGTCAAGCTGCTCGGCCTCGGACACGGCGACCTCCAGCCCTGGCTGAATGCCCGGCCCGAGGTGGCGACCGCGCTGCTGCGCGCCGTGGCCCGCAGGCTGCGCCGTACCAATGACTCGATGTCCGACCTGGTCTTCTCCGATGTGCCCGGCCGCGTGGCGAAGGCTCTTCTGGACCTCTCCCGGCGCTTCGGTGTCCAGTCGGAGGAAGGCATCCATGTCGTCCACGACCTGACCCAGGAGGAGCTGGCCCAGCTGGTCGGCGCTTCCCGCGAGACGGTGAACAAGGCTCTCGCGGACTTCGCGGGCCGTGGCTGGCTGCGCCTGGAGGCGCGGGCCGTGATCCTGCTGGACGTCGAGCGGCTGGCCAAGCGCTCGCGCTGACGCACGGGCGTCCAACGGGACCGCACGACAGCTTCGAGGGGCTCTGCCGGACGGCAGGGCCCCTCGCTCGTCCCCGTCGCCCGGACGCGCATGGCGAGGCGCACCCCGGCCCTACGGCGTACGTGCGTGGCCCGGGGCCCGACGATCAGCCCGAGGCCGTCCGATCCAGCCTGGGGCCCGTCAGATCAGCCCGTGCTCCGCCAGATAGTCCAGCTGCGCCCGCACCGACAGCTCCGCCGCCGGCCAGAGCGAGCGGTCCACGTCCCCGTAGACCTGCGCCACGACCTCGGGCGCCGTGCGGTAGCCGTTCTCGACGGCCGTCTCCACCTGGGCCAGCCGGCTCGCACGGTGGGCGAGGTAGAACTCGATGACGCCGCGGGCGTCGTTCAGCACCGGGCCGTGGCCCGGCAGGACCGCGTTCACACCGTCATCCACCGTCAGCGACCGCAGCCGCCGCAGGGAGTCGAGGTAGTCCCCGAGCCGCCCGTCCGGGTGGGCTACCACCGTTGTGCCGCGGCCGAGCACGGTGTCGCCCGTCAGGACCGCCGCGTCGGCCGGCAGGTGGAAGGAGAGCGAGTCGGCGGTGTGCCCGGGGGTCGGGACGACCCGCAGCTCCAGACCGCCCGTGGTGATCACATCCCCCGCGCCCAGCCCCTCGTCACCGAGCCGCAGCGCCGGGTCCAGAGCCCGTACGTTTGTACGGGTCAGTTCCGCGAAGCGGGCCGCCCCCTCCGCATGGTCGGGGTGGCCGTGGGTCAGGAGTGTCAGGGCGATCCGCTTGCCCGCCCGCTCTGCCGCGGCGACGACCCCGGTCAGATGGGACTCGTCCAGCGGGCCCGGGTCGATCACCACCGCCACGTCCGAGTCCGGCTCGGAGACGATCCAGGTGTTGGTCCCGTCCAGCGTCATCGGTGAGGGGTTCGGCGCCAGGACGCACACGGCCCGCGCCGTGGCCGGACCCTCGATGGCACCGCCGCGCGGCTGACCGGGCAGAGAGGCTGCGTACGTCATCCCACGGCTCCGCCCGACGATCCCGTGCCGGGGGAGACGTGCTGGGTGAACTCGTCATGTCCCGGCCAGCTCAGTACGATCTTGCCGTCCCGCAGCTCGGCCCGCGCCAGTACAGGCGCCAGATCACGCTCCCCCGCGGCGGCCAGCGCCTCGGCGGCCGAGCCGTACGACTGCAGCTCCCGCAGCGTGGAGATGGTCGGAGGCATCATCAGCAACTCGCCCCGGTCGTACCCCGCGGCCGCGTCCTCGGGTCGGATCCAGACCGTACGATCCGCTTCCGTGGAGGCGTTACGGGTCCGCTGGCCCTGCGGCAGCGCGGCCACGAAGAACCAGGTGTCGTAGCGCCGGGGCTCGAACTCGGGGGTGATCCAGCGCGCCCAGCCGCCCAGCAGATCGCTGCGCAGCAGCAGCCCGCGCCGGGCGAGGAAGTCGGCGAAGGACAGGTCGCGGGTGACCAGCGCGGCCCGGTCCGCCTCCCAGTCCTCCCCCGTGGTGTCCTCGACCACCGTGTCCGCCGAGGACCCGGCCAGCAGTACTCCCGCTTCCTCGAAGGTCTCGCGCACCGCCGCGCAGACGATGGCCTGGGCCGCCGCCTCGTCGGTGCCGAGCCGGGCGGCCCACTCGGGCAGCGACGGCCCCGCCCAGCCGACCGGCCGCTCGTCGCGCGGGTCCACGGAGCCGCCCGGATACGCGTACGCACCCCCGGCGAAGGCCATGGAGGCGCGTCGGCGCAGCATGTGTACGCGGGTCCCGGACTCGGTGTCGCGGAGCAGCAGCACGGTGGCGGCCCGTCGCGGGGCCACCGCCGTCAGCTCGCCGCTCGTGAGTGCCCGGATCCGGTCCGGCCACTCCGGCGGGTACCACTGGCCATTGGTAGGGGACATGGCCGGATGCTATGCGCTTCCGCGGGGATGTTCGAGAGGCCCCCGGTCTCTGCCTCGATCCCCCGTCGCCTGCTCCCGGGAACAGCAGCCCGGCAGGCGGTGCTCAGCGGTGCTCGGCCACCGCTCAGGCGTCCGCGATCTCGACCTGGATCTCGACCTCGACCGGTGCGTCCAGCGGCAGGACCGCGACGCCCACCGCGCTCCGCGCGTGCACGCCCTTGTCGCCCAGCACCTTGCCCAGCAGCTCACTCGCTCCGTTGAGGACGCCCGGCTGCCCGGTGAAGTCCGAAGCGGAGGCGACGAAGCCGACGACCCTCACGACCCGAGCGATCTTGTCCAGGTCACCGACGACCGACTTCACCGCGGCCAGCGCGTTCAGCGCGCAGGTACGCGCCAGCTCCTTGGCCTCGTCGGCCGTCACCTCGGCGCCGACCTTGCCGGTCACCGCCAGCTTGCCCTCGATCAGCGGCAGCTGGCCGGCGGTGTAGACGTACGGCCCGGTGCGGACGGCCGGAACGTACGAGGCGAGCGGCGCCGCGACCGCCGGCAGCGTCAGCCCCAGCGAGGCGAGCTGCTCCTCGACGGCACTCACGCCTGCTTCTCCCGCTTGAGGTAGGCCACCAGCTGCTCCGGGTTGTTGGGACCCGGCACGACCTGGACGAGCTCCCAGCCGTCCTCGCCCCAGGTGTCGAGGATCTGCTTGGTTGCGTGGACGAGCAGCGGCACGGTCGAGTATTCCCACTTGGTCATGGTGCCGACTGTAACTCCTGCGACCGACAGCCTTGTGCGTAGCCCGCCCCCGGACTGGTTAGGCTCCAAATCATGAGCAGGCTTCATGTGGTCAGTGGCAAGGGCGGCACCGGCAAGACCACGGTCGCCGCCGCCCTCGCACTCGCCCTCGCGACCGAGGGCCGGCGCACCTTGCTGGTCGAGGTCGAGGGCCGGCAGGGCATCGCGCAGCTCTTCGGGAACGAGGCACTGCCGTACGAGGAGCGGAAGATCGCGGCCGCTCCACGCGGTGGGGAGGTGCACGCTCTCGCCATCGATGCCGAACGCGCCCTGCTCGACTACCTCCAGATGTTCTACAAGCTGGGCTCCGCGGGCCGCGCGCTGAAGAAGCTCGGTGCGATCGACTTCGCGACGACCATCGCCCCCGGCCTGCGGGACGTCCTGCTGACCGGCAAGGCGTGCGAAGCGGTGCGCCGCAAGGGCAAGGACGGCAGGTTCGCCTACGACTCCGTGGTCATGGACGCCCCGCCCACCGGCCGGATCACCCGCTTCCTCAATGTCAACGACGAGGTGGCCGGGCTGGCCCGGATCGGCCCGATACACAATCAGGCGCAGGCCGTCATGCGGGTCCTGAAGTCCCCCGAGACGGCGGTCCACATGGTGACGCTGCTGGAGGAGATGCCGGTCCAGGAGACCGCGGACGGTGTCGCCGAGCTGCGTGCCGCGGGCCTGCCGGTGGGCGGGATCGTCATCAACATGGTGCGGCCGCGGATCCTGGACGAGGACGCCGTACGGGCCGCCGGGGGTAACCGCCGTACCGACGTGGCCAAGGCGCTCTCGCAGGCAGGGCTCGGCGGCGCGCGGCGCGGCGGGCTCGCCGAGCGGCTCGTCGACCCACTGCTGGAACAGGCTCGCGAGCACGCCGAGCGGCTGCGGCTGGAGCGCGAGCAGCGCAACGAGATCGCCGATCTCGGGCTGCCGACATACGAGTTGGAGTTCCTCGGGGACGGCGCGGACCTCTCCGGTCTGTACCGGCTGGCCGCGGACCTGCGGAAGCAGGGCGTGGTGGAGGAGGGATCGTGAGCGGCCTCGCGGGGCCACGGGGAGGACGGGCGGGGCCACCCGCGAGGAGCCGGATCCGTACGGCACTGCGGGACGACCCGCGCGGCGGCGGGGTGCGGAGCAGGGAACGGCCGGGCGGCCGGGAAACGCCCATCAACACCCTGAAACCCGAACACTTCAGGACGAGCGAGGCGACCACATGACTCTGGACACGGCTCCCTGGCTGGAAGCCGATCCGCTGCTCGACGACCCGCAGACGCGCATCATCGTGTGCTGCGGATCAGGCGGCGTGGGCAAGACGACGACCGCCGCAGCACTGGGCGTACGGGCCGCCGAGCGCGGCCGTAAGGTCGTCGTCCTCACGATCGACCCGGCCCGGCGGCTGGCCCAGTCGATGGGCATCGCCTCGCTCGACAACACCCCGCGCCGGGTCGAGGGCGTCGACGGTGCGGCGGGCGGCGAACTGCACGCCATGATGCTCGACATGAAGCGGACCTTCGACGAGATCGTCGAAGGTCACGCCGATGCCGAGCGGTCCCGCGCGATCCTGGAGAACCCCTTTTACCAGTCGCTTTCGGCCGGTTTCGCGGGCACGCAGGAGTACATGGCCATGGAAAAGCTCGGCCAGTTGCGGGCGCGCGACGACTGGGACCTGATCATCGTCGACACCCCGCCGAGCCGGTCCGCGCTGGACTTCCTGGACGCGCCGAAGCGGCTCGGGTCGTTCCTGGACGGGAAGTTCATCAAGATGCTGATGGCGCCGGCGAAGATCGGCGGCCGGGCTGGGATGAAGTTCCTCAATGTCGGCATGTCGATGATGACGGGCACGCTCAACAAGCTGATGGGCGCACAGCTGCTACGCGACGTACAGACCTTCGTGGCCGCGATGGACAGCATGTTCGGCGGCTTCCGCACCCGGGCCGACGCCACGTACCGGCTGCTGCAGGCCCCGGGGACGGCGTTCTTGGTGGTGGCGGCACCGGAGCGGGACGCGCTGCGCGAGGCCGCCTACTTCGTCGATCGGCTGGCCGCCGAGGACATGCCGCTGGCCGGGCTCGTACTGAACCGGGTGCACGGCAGCGGCGCGGCGCGGCTCAGTGCGGAGCGGGCGCTCGCCGCCGCAGAAAATCTTGACGAGAGCCGCATTGTGGATCGCGACGGCGGGCAGGCTGGCTCTCGTACGCCCGACAGCCCCGATTCCAGCTCCGCTTCCGGTGCCGGTGCCGGCCTCGACAGTGGCTCCCCCGCAGTCGAGCGCAAATCCGCACTCACAGGCGCCGTGGACCCGTACAGCGAACCCGAACAAGCCGAAGCGCTCGCCGCCGGGCTGCTCCGGCTCCATGTCGAACGCATGCAGGTGATAGCCCGCGAAGAGCGCATGCGTGATCGCTTCACGGCGCTGCACCCGGAGGTGCCCGTGGCCGAAGTGGCCGCGCTGCCCGGCGATGTGCACGACCTCGCAGGACTTCGAGCCATCGGGGAGCGGCTCGCGGCCGGTTGTCCGGCCGGAGCTGCCTAGACCGCCCCGGGTCGTCGCCGACCGGGCCGGCTAGCCCGCTGCCGCGTAGTCCTCCTCGTCGATCTCCAGGGGCAGAATGCCCGCGCTCCGCTCGTACTCGGTGCGCGCGGTCTCCAGCAGCCTGCGCCACGAGGTGACCGTGGGACGGCGGCGCAGCAGCGCCCGGCGCTCCCGCTCCGTCATTCCCCCCCACACACCGAACTCGACGCGGTTGTCGAGGGCGTCCGCCAGGCACTCGGTACGCACCGGGCAGCCGGTGCACACCGCCTTGGCCCGGTTCTGGGCCGCCCCCTGGACGAAAAGCTCGTCCGGATCAGTCGTGCGGCACGCCGCCAGCGTGCTCCAGTCGGTAACCCAGCTGCTCATGCTGGTGCCGTCCTCTCCCGAATCGAGGCTCCCCCACGGCGGCAGCGGCATATTCACCGTTGCCAGTTGAGGACGTTACGGAAGGCAGGCAGGGCGCAACACCCCCTGCGGGCCCAATCTTGGATGGCCCGAACGGACTATGCGTACGCGGCAGATCACCCAACGGAGTGAGGTGAGGGCATTCACGACGTTCCCGACACATCGGGAGGGTTGCGTGATGCCACAGCGGACGTCAGATGACACAAGGCGTTAATCCGGGCAAAACTCCACACCGGGGGGAGGGGAGGAGGTGTCTGCGGATGCGCATCGCCGTAACTGTTGGGAACAGCTTAGGCCAAGGGATGTACGCCTGTCCGGCGAATGAGAACCTGGACGGTCCGGCTCGTGGAAGGCCGAGGTGGCCGCTCGGACAGGCCGCCGGCCTGTGCCGGGCTCCCGAGTCGAGGGCGGACCGTGCCGTGGCCCCGGCCGGGGGACGGTCTAGGCTGCCTCCATGGCTAAGAAGGCTTCGGGCGGCGGTCTGACCACAACGCAGCAGGCAGCCAAGTTCCTCGGCGTCAGCGTGCTCTCAGGAGCCGTGCTGGCGGGCATCGCACTGCCCGCCGCCGGAGCGCTCGGGCTCACGGCCAAGGGGTCGGTGGAGGGGTTCGACGAGATCCCGGCCAACCTCAAGCGGCCGCCGCTCAGCCAGAAGACCACGATCCTCGACACCGAGGGCGGCCGGATCGCGTCCGTCTTCTCGCGCGACCGCACCGTCGTCGACCTCAAGGACATCTCGCCGTACATGCGGAAGGCGATCGTCGCGATCGAGGACGCCCGCTTCTACGAGCACGGCGCGATCGACCTCAAGGGCATTCTGCGGGCGATGAACAAGAACGCGCAGAACGGGGGGGTCTCCCAGGGCGCCTCGACCCTCACCCAGCAGTACGTGAAGAACGTCTTCGTCGAGGAGGCGGGTGACGACCCGGACAAGGTCGCGCAGGCCACCCAGCAGACGATCGGCCGCAAGATCAAGGAACTGAAGTACGCGATCCAGGTGGAGGAGGAACTCGGGAAGCGGAAGATCCTCGAGAACTACCTCAACATCACCTTCTTCGGGCAGCAGGCGTACGGCGTCGAGGCCGCTGCCCAGCGCTACTTCAGCACCTCCGCCAAGGACCTGAAGCTGGAGCAGGCCGCGCTGCTCGCCGGGATCGTCCAGTCGCCCAGCCGCTACGACCCCGCCAACGACGAGCACGAGGCCACCAAGCGCCGCAACTCCGTGTTGCAGCGCATGGCCGACCTCGGAGATGTCCCGCAGGCGCGGGCCGACGCGGCGAAGGAGAAGCCGCTCGGCCTGGACATGAGCAAACCCAGGAACGGCTGCATCACCGCCACCAGCGGCTCCGGATTCTTCTGCGACTACGTCAGGGAGGTCTTCCTCCAGGACCCGGTCTTCGGCAAGACCAGGAAGGAGCGGTCCAAGCGCTGGAACCAGGGCGGCCTGACCATCCGTACGACCCTTGAGCCGCAGGCGCAGAAGTCGGTACAGGACTCCATCAGCACCCACGTCAAACAGAGCGACAAGGTCGCCACCGCCGTATCGCTCATCGAGCCGGGCACCGGCAGGATCAGGGGCATGGGGCAGAGCCGGCCCTACGGGTTCGGTGACCACGAGACACAGATCAATCTGTCGGTGGAGAAGAAGATGGGCGGCTCGAACTACGGCTTCCAGGTCGGGTCGACCTTCAAGCCCTTCACGGCCGCGGCTGCCGTGGACCAGGGACTGCCGACGTCCAAGAGCTACCCGGCCCCGTACAAGATGGAGTATCCGAGCCCCGTCCAGACCTGCAACGGCACCTGGGTCAACGACGAAGGGTCCACGGTCAGCAACGAGCTGCGGTCCGAGTCCGGTCCGTACGCGCTGAAGGAGGCGACCGCGAAGTCGGTCAACACCTACTTCGTGCAGATGATCAGCGACATCGGCGTCTGCCCGGTGACCGATCTGGCGCGGAGTATGGGCGTCCGGATGGGCAATGGCGAGAAGCTGCCCCAGGTGCCCTCGGTGACCCTCGGCAGTGCCACGATCTCGCCGCTGACGATGGCGAACGCGTACGCCACCTTCGCCAACCGCGGCGAGTACTGCACCCCGGTCGCCATCGACTCGGTCGAGGACGCGGAGGGCAGGAAGCTCGAGGTGCCGAAGACCCGCTGCAAGAAGGTGATGTCGGAGAAGACCGCCAGCACCATGAACACCCTGCTGCGCGGTGTGGTCGAGGACGGTACCGGCAAGCAGGCGGGGCTCTCCGGGCGGGACAGCGCGGGCAAGACCGGTACGACGGACAACAGGGTCGCCGCCTGGTTCGTCGGCTACACGCCCAACCTCGCGGGCGCGGTGTGGGTCGGCAGCCCGACCACGAAGGTGCCGATGGAGAACATCAGCATCGGCGGCCGGTACTACCCCAAGGTCTTCGGTGGCGGTGTTCCCGGGCCCATCTGGCGCGACGCGATGGGCGGCGCGCTCCAGGGGAAGCCCGCTCCCGGCCTGCCGACGGTGCCCATCGCGGACCCGCGCAAGGAACGGCCCGACAAGGACAAGGGCGGACACGACCGCGGGGACGGGGACAGCGGCGCTGACGGAGGAACCCCCTGGCCCGACATCTCCATCCCGCCGAACCTCATCGGCGGCGCTGACGGGGGCTGGGACGGGGGCTTCGACAACAACGGCGGAGGACGGGGCGGCCGGAAGCCTTAGGAGCCCGGCCGGGCAGGCGTGACAGACCTGTGCGTGCAGTGCGGAGGGGCCCGGACCATGCGTGTGGTCCGGGCCCCTCCGCACTGCTGGCAGCGGCCGCTCCGCACGGCTCGTGGCAAGCGTCTCGTACGGCTTGTGGCAAGCGTCTCGTACGGCTCGTGGCGAGCGTTTCCTAGGCTTTCCAGCGGCCGCTTCGTACTACGGCTCCGCCCCGCGGCCCGTCAGCCGGCGAGCAGGCGCTTGACCTCGGCGGCCACCCGGCCGCCCTCGGCCCGCCCCGCGACCTTAGGGTTCACGATCTTCATGACCGCCCCCATCGCCCGGGGCCCCTCGGCGCCGCCGGCCGACGCCTCCTGCACGGCGTCAGCGACAATCGCGCCCAGCTCCTCGTCCGACAGCTGCTTCGGCAGATACTCGGCGAGCACCTCGCCCTCGGCCCGCTCCCGCTCCGCCTGCTCCGCCCGGCCGCCCTGCGCGAACGCCTCCGCCGCCTCCCGGCGCTTCTTCGCCTCGCGGGTGATCACCTTCTGCACCTCGTCATCGGAGAGCTCGCGAGCGGTCTTGCCCGCGACCTCCTCGTTGGTGATCGCGGAGAGGGTGAGCCGGAGGGTGGAGGAGCGCAGCTCGTCGCGCGCCTTGATGGCGGCGGTGAGATCGTCCTTGAGCTTGGACTTGAGCGTGGTCATGCGGTCGAGTCTGCCAGGAGGCGGTATGCGGCGCCCACCGCATTCCCCGGCGCCGGACGCGTGCAACGATGGGATGCATGCGCGCGCGATACGCAGTACCCCTGGGAATCACGGCAGTCGGCGCGGCCGGTATCGGCTACGCCGCCGGCTTCGAAGTCCGCTCCTTCCGGCTCCGTCGGGTCACCGTGCCCGTGCTGCCGCGGGGGATGCGGCCGCTGCGGGTGCTCCAGGTCGCGGACATCCACATGGTCACCGGGCAGCGCAAGAAGAAGCGCTGGCTGCAGTCGCTGGCCGGGCTGCGCCCCGACTTCGTCGTCAACACGGGTGACAACCTCTCCGACAAGGAGGGCGTCCCGGAGGTCCTGGACGCGCTCGGCCCGCTGATGGAGTTCCCCGGGGCGTATGTCTTCGGCTCGAACGACTACTACGCGCCGAAGCTGCGCAACCCCGGGCGCTACCTCCTGGAGAAGGCCTGCGGCCAGCACGGTCTGAACGGCAAGTACGACCCCGCGATCGGTGTGGAGCGCAACCCGTGGGAGGGCATGCGGGACGCCTTCGACGCGGCAGGCTGGGTCGGCCTGAGCAACAGCCGCGGCCGTCTCAAGCTCGACTGCGGCCTCGAGATCGCCCTCACCGGCCTCGACGACCCGCACATCAAGCGGGATCGGTACGCGCGGGTCGCGGGCGGCCCCGAGGAAGGCGCCGACCTGTCGCTGGGCCTCGTCCATGCCCCGTATCTACGGGTTCTCGACGCCTTCACCGCCGACCGCTACCCGCTGATCCTCGCCGGGCACACCCACGGCGGCCAGCTCTGTGTCCCCTTCTACGGTGCGCTGGTCACCAACTGCGACCTCGACACCGGGCGGGTGAAGGGGCTGTCGACGTACAGCGCGCAGGGCCAGACCTCCTTCCTCCACGTCTCAGCAGGCTGCGGCACGAACCGCTACACCCCGCTCCGCTTCGCCTGCCCCCCGGAGGCGACGCTGCTGACGCTGACGGCGTGCGACTGAGCTCCTCACCTGGGCAGGCCTGATAACCGGATTTCGCCTGCGGGGGAGGGTCCGCTAGAGTAGTCCTCGTTGCTTCGGGGTGTAGCGCAGCTTGGCAGCGCGCTTCGTTCGGGACGAAGAGGTCGTGGGTTCAAATCCCGCCACCCCGACTGAAGAAACAACAGGTCAGGCCCGGTCTTCTTCATCGGAGACCGGGCCTGATGTGTTTTTCTGAGTGCCTGGGGAGTACCTGGGGAGTGGATCAAGGAAATCCACTCCCCAGAGTTCGCCTACCGAAGTGCTCTCAGACGCTCCTGCAAGAGGTCGTTGAGCACGGCCACCGGAGACGTGGGACACATCGCCAGCCGAGCGTCGAGTGCTATCTCCCACTCGGCGGTGAGGTTCGCCCTCAGCTCCTCGCGCATCTGCCGAGTGATGTGCGAGTACCGCGCCTGCACCGATCCGTCGATGTGCCCCATGCGCTCATCCATGAGCTTCGGCGGAGTGCGGAACCCCTCCATCCGCGTCTTGGCCGTGTGACGCAGCCCGTGAGGCGTCAGCCCCTTCGCGATTGGCACCCAGCATGCGTCTGCCCGCGCATGTGCCACTCTCCCCCGTGCCGGGACACCGGGTCATGAGGCGGCCAGCACGGGCACGGGCCGTGCCTCTTGCGGCGCCTTCTTCGGATACCAGCCCGTCGCAGCGGGCTGAAACAACCAGGTCGCGAATCCAGTCCGGCGCCAGTGCGCAGCGGTCTCCCCCGATGAGCCGTCGCGGGCATAGCCGAGTTCCTCAATGGCGCTCTCGACTCTGATGCGCGTCGGCTCCGCGACGGAGGCCGGCCGGTTCAGCACGTTCGAGACCGTTCCCGTGGAGACGCCAGCGCGGCGGGCGACGTCGACCAGCTTCGCGCCCACTTGCCGGGCCGCGCCGTTGGCCAGGCCGAGGCCACGGAACACGTGCGTGAGTCCGTGACACTGGCAGGGCTTCGGCTTGGTCCGCGTGATCTGACCAGCGACCAGGCCGGACAGCCACGCAGGGGTGTCAACGGTCCGGTACGAGTCGTCCTTGGGCGGGCAGCGATGCAACTCACCCGTGTCCAGCTCGTAGAGCTGCCATTCCACCCGCACCGACGCGGGGCGTACAAACTCGGTCTCCAAGCCGACGATTTCACCCAGCGCATACCGGTGTAGCCCTTCAGGACCGTCGCAACGAACTCGTCGTCGCGGCCGGACAGCAGCGAGGTCCGCTCGGCAACGAGCAGGATGCCGAGGGCGTCGGTCACCACCTTTTCGGGGCCTCGGTTTCGAGAGCGCCCGGCGCGCTTGCCCCGGCCCCGCCGCTTGGTTGCGGGGTTGACAACCCGGAGTCCCTCATCCACGGCAGCAGCCAGGATGAGATGCAGCGTGCCGCGCCAGGTCTTCACGCTGGACGCTGCGTAGAGCGCCCTCTCCTTCTTCTCCCAGGCACCGATGTCCGTGGACTGGATGTCGGCGATGGCTTTCGCCTCGAACTCGGGGAGGAGGTGCTCCTCGATGTGCCGCTTGTAGTTCTGCATGGTGGACGCAGCCAGGTCCTGCGCCTCGTACCAGCGGTTCACGTACTCGCCGAAGGTCTCCTTCCCGGCGTTCGGGTCGCGCCAGCCAACCTGCCTGACCTTGGCTTCATGGTCGTTCGCAGCTTTCGCGGCCTCGCGCTCAGCCGTCGGGTCCGCTCCCATGACATCGAAGACCCCGAGGGCGTGAGCGGTGAAGTACTCCCCCAGCGTGATCGCCGCGCGCATGGTGGCCTCGGTGACCGGCTTGGTGTGCCCGCAATCGAGGTGCTCTGCCAGATGCAGCAGAGCAGCAATGCGGGCTACGGCCCCGGCGAGCTTCCCGGCCCAGTTGGCGATGTGCCCCAGCGCGCCGCCCCGGGCTGCGAGCTGTGGTTCCACCCGCTGCTGATAGGCAATCAGGGCCTTGTCCGCTTCGGGGCTGAGCTGGATGACTGCGGGGTCAGTCCACTCGGCAAGCCAGAGGGTGAGCGCGAGGATGTTGCGCTCGTAGACGGCTGCGCTCTCTTCGGGGATCGCGTCGGTGATGACCTCTCGCTCCCCGACCAGGGACCGGGGCATGGAGTACAGGAAGCGGGCCAGTAGGCCCCGCCCGTCGAATCCTTTGACCTTGGCGATGTCCCGCAGAACGTCCGGCTGCACGGCCAGTCCGATGGTCAGCGCCGGGTGGTCGATGTACTCGCGGCGGGTCTGTCGGTTGACCCGCAACCGGTCTCCGGCATGCCCTTTGAGGAACACCTCCATGTTCGGGGCACCGGAGTAGCGTCCGGCGATGATGTCGAAGATGCCGCCCTCGGCCGACATGACCGCGAGCCGCCCGCCTTGCTCTGCGATGAGCGAGGTGACTGTCTCGGAGGTGGAGTCGTCCGCGAGTAGCAGCGGTTCGACCGGTACGGACACCGATTCGGGTCTGCGCCAGCCCGATGGCCTCGGCTACGAGTTCTTCGCGCTTGCCGCCGTCGGCGTTCACGGCCTTGGCTGCGGCCTTGTCGGCTGCCTCCTTGGCCAGCCGTGCGGTCATCGCCGCTTCCACGATCGCCGGGGCCATGGTCGTCTTGAGCTGCTTCTCCGCTTCGTACAGCGGATCGGTCAGCAGCGCGAACACCGCGGACTTGCGGTTGGCCGGGGGCAGCGCGCACACCACGTAGAGGTTGGTGGGCTCACGCCAGTTGCCCGCACGTGGACGACCGCGCGCCCGCCGGCCGCTGCCGCCAGAACGGACAGCGCGATGGAGGCGGGCAGGTCGATCGGTGTCTGGGTCTCTTCCGCGACCGCCGTCACGAACTGCGCCAGCCAGCCGGGGAGGACGTGTGCGGGGAAGGCCGGCAGTTCGCGCCGCCCATTCAGCGGGATCGGCTCCTCCCATGCGGGCTCGGTGGGCTGAGGCTCCGCGCGAGCGCAGTTGGAGCCTTCCCTATCCACTGGGTGAAGGTTCTCCTTTGGTGCCCTCTCGACGTCACAGAGGCGCGCTGCAAGGGGCGCGGAGACAAGGACGTGGATGCGCGGCTCAAGGTCTGGAATGAGACCCGACAAGACCTCTTGGACCATGCGAACGAGCCGTGGACTCTCGTCATCGAGACGCAGCATCTCGCTCCCGCAGAGACAGCGCGCGCAATCCATGAAGCCGTCACGACCGGAGCGGTTGCCGAGGTACGCGATATCCGAAAGCTGGTCGGATGACGACACTCGGCATCCTCCACCCGGGAAGCATGGGTGCAGCCGTCGCCGCTCAGGCCAAGCGCACGGGGGCAGAGGTTCTTTGGTGCCCTGAAGGACGCAGCGAAGCGAGCAAGGAGAGGGCGCTACGGTACGGCCTCACGGCAGTGCGCGACCTTTCAGAGATGTCCCAGCGGTGCGATGTCATCCTCAGCCTCTGCCCGCCGGCCAACGCAGAGGAAGTAGCAACAACGGTTGCCGCGGAATCCTTCTCAGGACTCTACGTCGATGGGAACGCCATCTCTCCTGCGCGCATAGCGCGAATCAGCGCCATCATGCTGCCAACAGGCGCGGCCGTGGTAGATGGCTCGGTCATCGGTTCCCCACCCTCGGAG